>DOCA01000136.1:0-7543 GCA_003503995.1 Holosporales bacterium | reverse complement strand
ATTTCTACAAAAACGAGCAGCAATAAAGACGCAAAATACAAGCCGTAAGAATAAGTGCGCCAGAAACGAATATCCACCAAGGCAATGACTATCATTAAGGAAAGCCCCACCATAAAACGCATAAATTGCTTTGAGGCCCAGGGTGAGATAGTCCCTCCTGCAGCAGAATATAGAGCCGCTAAACCGACAAAAACAACAACAATAATGGATAGTAAAAGGTGAGACTCTATCACTCTTACTTTTTCGATAATCGTGGCAAATCTCATGTCAGATTCTCCCGTATTACGCTTTTCTTTGTGGACATAATTTGCTGCGTTTTTAAAAGAATATCATGACCAAGAGGAGCAGCAACACGCCCACCAGCCCCGCCATGCTCCACAACTACAGCAAGGGCATATTTAGGGTCGTGTGCTGGCGCAAAGCCAGAGAAAAGCGCATGATCCCGATGCCCCCAAGGCCGCTGATTATTATGAATGATACCTTTTTTACGCTCTGCCATGGAAATACGCCTCACCTGACACGTTGCGGTCTTACCAGCCATGGCAAAATCAGGCTCTATAATACGATTTCGATAAGCCAGCCCATGGGGAGAGTTCACCGTTTGATCCAATCCTTTTCGGATTAAATCAAGGTGCAGTTTTTTAATATTAAGATCTTCAAAGGGCGCAACTGCTGACCGTAACAATGTTGGACTAACAGCCTTACCCTCAAGATTTGCTAAGCGCGCTGTCATCACTGCCAATTGTAAGGGAGTTGCCAACAAAGCACCTTGACCAATGCTCAAGTTAACCGTATCGCCTCGCATCCAGTTTTTCCCTCTCACCCTTTTTTTCCACGAAGGACTGGGAATAAGACCCGATTTTTCATGGGGTAGTTCAATGCCACTCTCAATTCCAAATCCAAGCTTTAAAGCCATTCCTTTAATGCGCTCGGCGCCTATGAGTTGGGCAATTTCATAAAAATAAACATCACAAGATTGAGCCAAAGCATTCACAATGGAAAGGCGTCCATGGCCGCCGTGTTTATGCCAACAATGGAATCGATGGGACCCCACATCAATATACCCTCGACATACACTAGAATGGGTCGAAGAGACTATGCCCGATTCAAAAGCCGCCAGAGCGACAACCATCTTGAATAAAGATCCTGGAGGATAAAGACCATGGATAGATTTATTATGCAAACACCCATAAGGATTCGAAGCCAGTTCTTTCCAATCTTTCGAGCGAATTCCATTGGTAAAAAGATTTGCGTCAAAACTAGGGGAAGAAGTCAATGCCAAGACTTCTCCACTTTTCACATCCAAGACGGCACAGCTGCCGCTATTCTCTTGAGCCATGCGTTCTTGCACATAATTTTGTAGCTCTAAATCTATGGTCAAGGTCGTGTTAAAACCGGGTTGGCTTTCTTGGCGTACCAACTCTTGAACAGTTCTGGTGCGGGAATTCACCTCGATGCGGCGATAGCCTACGCGCCCTCTTAATGGCTTATCAAAATTTTTCTCAATGCCTGATTTGCCAAGGCGAAAATCTGCTAAACGGTACAAAGAGTTTTTATTCTGATCATCACGTGAAGGCGTTTGAACATAACCAATTAAATGGGCCGTTGCCAATCCATAAGGATAAAAACGCGACCAACCTCTCTCAATAAAACATCCTGGAAAATCTCTCATAGAGGCCTCAAGATAGCACACCTCTTTCCAAGATAATCCATCAACAATCGTCGACGCTAAAAATTTTGGTTTATAGCGTATGCTCTCAATAAGGTCCTCTATATCCTCTTGATCTAATGAGTAGTAAGTAGAGAATTTTTCAAGAGTCGCTCGCACGTTCTTTGTTTGATCTGGCACGATCATTAATCGATAGGCTTGCTGATTATCTGCCAGAATTCTTCCCGAGCGATCTTTAATCAGACCCCGCTTTGGCAATAAAAATTGAACTTTGATGCGGTTTTCATCAGATAAAGCCTTATAAGTGGATCCCTTATAGCTTCCTAAATAAGCTAAACGCCCAACAAGAGATAATCCTAGCAAGCCTTGAATTCCGCCCAACATAAGAGCGCGCCTTGAAAAACATTGTTCTTCGGAAACAAAGGGGGTTTCTCTCTTTTTTCTCTTAACCATAAATCATCCACCTAAAGCGAGAAAAAAACATGATAATCCCATTAAACAACAAAGGATACGCCAAAATTGTAAGAGCACTTTGAGACAAACTAAAAGCATCCAAGAACGTAAAAATCACCACATAGGAAAAACTAAAAACAGCCCAGTGAGATAAAAACCCATACCCCTTTAAGAATTTTTTCATCAAAGAAATAGCCCCCTGTTGCAAAAGAATAAGAACAGCATGAAAGCCTAAAAATGTCTCCAACATCAAGTCTAACCAAAGACTTGGTAACAGGAAACAAAACCAAAACCACGCGGGCAAATAAAGAAGAGCTGCAAAACAAATAACAGCATAAAAATGAACAAACAGTGGTGGCCCTTTGAAGAAAATCGGCACAGGAATTAGGGACAAAGCAGCCGCAACAAAAAGGCTAGCAAGAACCAAAAAAACAAAAAGCGCCTGATTCACGTTACGAGCAAAAAGAGTTTTAAAAGTAACCATTGTGCCTTTTACTCCCCCTCTCCCCCATGGGATTTCTGAATTTGCACATAATGCAACCCTTTAAAATCCACCAAAGGTGTCACATAAACCTGATTATTTTGAATCTTTGAAATTGTTCCAATGGGCTTTCCCCTTGGAAAATAGCCGTCCACTCCCGAAGAAAAAACAAGATCATCCTTTTGAAGTTTTTGAGGGTTTTTCACAAAATTAAGATACATCCCTTGATCTCCATCTCCATAGAGAACCCCTTCCCGATGGGTATTTTCGCACTCCACTGGGATATGAGATTGGGGATCGGTCACAAGTAAAACACGGGAAACCTTACCGCCGACCTTATCCACCTGACCAATGATGGCATTTTCACTCAAAACAATATCAAAACGCTGAATGCCGTTTTTACTTCCTGCCTTTACAAAAAGGGACTGGGATTTCAAAAAAGCATTTTGCCCAAAGCAAGGGGCCGTTATAAAGGCTGTGTCTCCATCTCCTTGTAAGGAAAGTAAATCTCGCAGCTCTCTGTTTCTAAGCTCAAGGCTATGAATTTGATTTTGAGAAGTTTTTAATTGTGATTCAATGCTCTCGAGAAGTTGCACCTCTTGTTGAATTAAAAGGTGGCGATTAAAATTTTTCCGATAGGCTTTCAAACTGGAAAAAGGGCTTTCCATAAGGGATAAAAAGAGGGCACTTGTGTCATAAACAAGTTCTGAAAGGTTTTGCCTTACGCGTTCTCCTTCTAACAAGAGGGCCGCGCTCAACGTCACAACCACAAAAAACAAAAACGCCGGCATCAAACGAATACGCTTTATATACCGGCGCGTTATCTTTATGGATGTTTTACTTGTGAGAAGCATGACACGATACCAAATTAAAGGGCCACATTAGAACATGCGAATCAAAACATCCTTAAGAATTTTGATTTGTTCAAGGGCTTTTCCAGTTCCAAGGGCAACACAAGACAACGGATCATCAGCAATAGAAACAGGTAAACCTGTTGCGTCTCGCAAGACATAATCCAAATTATGAAGCAAGGACCCACCTCCTGTCATGACAATCCCTTTCTCAACAATATCCGCTGCTAATTCTGGCGGTGTATTTTCAAGGGTAATTCGGACAGCATCCACAATACCCATCACAGGCTCATGAAGACTCTCAGCAACTTGCTTTTCATCAATCACAATTTCCTTTGGAATACCATTAACAAGGTCTCGCCCTTTAATGGCCATGGTTTTCCCAGGGCCTTTTTCAGGCTTAATAGCTGATCCGATTGATTTCTTAATACGCTCTGCCATGCTTTCTCCGATAAGCAAGTTATGGTGGCGGCGGATATAAGCAATAATGGCCTCATCCATAGTATCACCTCCCACACGCACAGAACGCGCATGGACGATACCGCCAAGGGAAATCACAGCAACTTCTGTTGTTCCGCCTCCAATATCAACAACCATAGAACCACAGGGTTCTGTGACAGGAAGTCCGGCACCAATGGCCGCCGCCATGGGCTCTTCGATCAAAAACACACGACGAGCCCCAGCACTTTCTGCAGACTCTTGAATAGCTCGCTTTTCAACGGCAGTTGACCCTGAAGGAACACAAATAATAACCTGAGGACTAATGAAGTTGCGACGTTTTTGAACCCGTTGGATAAAGTATTTAATCATATCCTCAGCAACATCAAAGTCCGCAATAACACCTTCACGCAACGGACGAATCGCTTGAATATTCCCTGGCGTACGTCCAACCATAAGCTTTGCTTCATTACCAACGGCTAAAACACGTTTCTTCCCCTTGCTATCCGTAATAGCAACCACTGACGGCTCGTTTAACACGATCCCTTGGTGTTGAGCATAAACAAGGGTGTTGGCCGTTCCAAGATCAATGGCAACGTTAGAAGACAGGTAAGACGTCAGTTTTTTCAACATGTGGAAACTCACTTAAAAAATTAAAATAATTTGCAAATCACGCTCTTTAAAGCTCAAAAAATAAAATGAGCACATACTATATTTACGACACTTCTTCTTCAAGGTCCACAGGATTTTCCATAAAATCCCTTAAGAGACGTTTTTTATATCCAACATAAAAATGAGAAAAACATCACAACCCTCTCTTTTTTCTCTCCTTATCACACTAAATATTTTGCATTCAACATCTCCGCGTGCTTTTTTAAATAAAATAAGAACAGTATCTCTTACACAAATACCAAATCATTAACATCCAAAAACACTCTATAAACACAATTCTTTCAGGTAAAACGTCACTTCCCCCAAAAACTGGTAAGGATTTTTTAGTCTTTTAAGATGCTTTTGTTAGCCTTTTCTCAACGTTCCTTAAAGAAAAACACCTCAAGGTGAATTAAAGAACGTCACTTACGAGCGTTCTTTAAAGTGTGTGTTGGAGGTTTGCGCTATGAAATGGACAAAATCACTTTTCCACGTCCTGTTTCCTTTCATACTTTTCTTTCTTTTTAATTGTTATACAGTTTTTGCCTCGGCCTCCATGGACAAGATGGAGGAGGAGGATCAGGGTTCTTTTTACAATCCTCCAGTGGATTACCCAGTTACTTTTTCCAAAGGCCATAAGCGGTTAAAAGTAAAAGCAACAGAAGAGCGTGTTGACTTAACCTATCTTTCTTTTCTAACAATTGATCCAGAGAGGGCAAAGGACCTAGATGATGCCTTATATGTTGAAGAGGATGAGAAAGGCGGTTATCACATCGCCATTGCTATTGCCGATCCGACCTATTACGTTCACCCCTTTTCACCCATCGCTAAAGAGGCGCGTCGCCGAAGTTTTACAGTTTACGGGTATGGCGCCCCTATTCCTATGTTACCGCCAAAACTTGTGAGAGCCTGCTCTTTGGAAGAAAACAAAAAACGACCAGCTCTTGTTGTGGATTTGTATATTGATAGAAACGGTAATTTTCAGAATGTTCCCACAATTTATAAAGCTCTCATTTGTTCTCAAAACAGACTCTCCTACGACTATGTAAATGATATTTATGAAGGAAAGTGGTTTGGTATTATCAACCCTAATCTTAAAAAGAGATTGTTCTTAGCACAAAAAGCTGCTCGGGCTCTGAAGTCCTATTATTCTGACGATTGGGAGGTAATGAGAAGCCAAGATGTCGTGAGTGAATTCATGATGACAGCCAATAATGCTGCTGCCATTGTCTTAAAAAAAAGAATTAAAGAATCCATCATTGAAAAAGCGGTTTTCAGGGCACAAGAAGAGGTCGGCAGTCGTGCTCTTTATAGCTCAAAAAGCTCCTTTCATGCCTCCTTTGATTTAGCCTACACTCACTTCACCTCCCCCATAAGGCGTTACGCTGATATGATGGTTCATTGGCTCCTTTTTCATCCTGGTTACAAATTCTCAGATGCAACTCTCGACCATATTAACCGTCAACAAGAAGGCTTAAAACTCTTAAGTTCTTTCGTCACCCATTAAAGCGATAGAACACCATTTTGGCAAAGCTATATTTTTTTTGCATTATTTTTGTTAAAGTATATTTATGTATAAGAAAAATGATGAGCAATAAAAAATGTCTAATACCATTTCTTCATTTTTTTCTAACTTTTCAAAAAGCAAAATTCCCTTAGAGCAATTCACAGAAATTGCCCTTATTATAGCATCTCTTTTTGCTGCCTTTTTTATTACGAAAATTTTGATAAAAAAGCTTTCAATGCCTCTGTTAGAAAAACTTGAAAAGAAATCACAAAATTTTTTGGATATCGAAAAAACAACCCTTTCTATATTAATCATTTTTATAGCCCTGTTATGGTTTGTTGACCTAGGCTTTGTGGCGTTTAAAGAAAAAACAGCGCTGATAAAACCAATTTTTCTTGTTTTATTGTCTTGGGGGGTAATTCGAGGCGTAACCCACAACCTTGACAGATCTCTCCTGAGTCGTTTCGTGAACAATGTTTTGTGGCTAACGGCTGCTCTTTTTGTCACGGGATACCTTCATGAATTTTCAAAATTTTTAAAGTCATACTCCTATACCATTGGTAAAGTTGACCTCTCTCTTCATACCTTTATTTTTGGAATCATTGTTTTTTCTGTCTTGCTTTGGGTATCCTCTTTAATCACACTTTTAATCAATAAAATTCTAAAAAAGAACAAAAAAATTAATAAAACACAAAAAGTCCTCATTATGAAAATTGTGAGAATCGTTTTGTATACAGTTGTCTTCATTTCAAGTTTTCAAGTGGTTGGATTTGATTTAACAACTCTCACTATTTTTGGTGGTGCTGTTGCCTTTGGTATCGGCTTTGGTTTACAAAAAATCTTCTCCAACCTCATTAGCGGATTTATTTTACTATTAGATAAATCCATTCGCCCGGGAGATGTTATTGCTCTCACAGGTGCCAACGGCAAAACCTATGGAGAAGTGAAAAAATTAGACGCACGGTATGTTTCCGTTGTCACACGCGATGGGAAAAAGCATCTCATCCCAAATGAAACATTGATTTCCGAGCGCGTTGAGAACTGGTCCTATAGCGATGACAAAATTCGCCTACATATCCCCGTTGGTGTTTCTTACGCATCAGACCTTGATCTGGTAAGAAAACTGATGTTAGAAGCCGCCGATGAAGCTTCAGAGCGCATTCTCAAAACACCCGAGCCCGTTTGCTTGCTCACAGGCTTTGGGGATAGTTCCGTTGACTTTGAATTGCGAGTTTGGATTAATGATCCTCATAACGGTTGCGAGCGGCCAAAAAGCGATGTCTTGTTAAATATTTGGACGAAATTTAACAAGCACAAAGTCTTATTTCCTTTTCCTCAAATGGATGTTCACCTAGTTAATGCGCCAAAAACTAAGGCATCTAAAATTAGAAAGAAAAAATAAAATGTGCCGTGACGATTCAGGGTTATTCTTGAAAGGCTTTACTACATTGTAGATTTTATAGAGAGAATGGTGCACCCTGCAGGATTCGAAC
>DOCA01000049.1 GCA_003503995.1 Holosporales bacterium | reverse complement strand
ATAATAACAAGGCTGAGAAAAGGCGAGGAAAAAGAATGGCGTGGAATGATAAAGGGGATCAAGGTCCTTGGGGCAGTAAAAAACCTAGCTCTTCTCAGGGCAACAATCCCCCGGATTTGGATGAGCTGTTGCGTCAAGGGCAGGATAATATCCGCCGTATGATGGGCGGTGGCTCTGGTGGTCGCGGTAATCGTCCTGGATTGAGCCCACGCTTTTTGGGTCTTATTGCCTTTATTGGTATTGGTTTGTGGGCTGCAACGGGTCTCTATCGTGTAAAAGAAGGTGAGCAGGCGGTTATTTTGCGCTTTGGTAAAGTTAATCGTACTGCAGAAGCTGGTCTTCGTTATCATGCGCCAGCCCCTATTGAAAGTGCACGAGTTGTGCCGATTTCAAAGATTAATGTGGTGAATAGTGGAACGGCTGCCATCGTTCAAAGTAAGCAAGCTTTTGCGTTGCGGGGGTCAAACGTTGAAGATTTGATGCTCACAGGAGATGAAAACCTTGTTAAATTACGCTTTACCGTTCAATGGTTTATCAAAGACATTTCCTACTTTTTGTTTAATGATCCAAACCCTGAAACAACGGTTAAACTAGCGGCTGAAAGTGCTGTGCGTGAAGTTTTAGCACAAACAACTTTGGGTGATGCTTTAACAACGGGTAAGGCGAAAATCATCTTTGATTCTAAAAAGCTTCTCCAAAAATTATTGGATGAATATCAAATTGGTATCGAAGTTGCCAAGGTCAACTTAGAAGAGGTAAACCCGCCAGATACGGTCATTGATTCTTTCCGTGATGTGCAACGTGCCAAAGCTGATTTTGAAAGCACGATCAACAAAGCAAAAGCTTACCGTAACTCTATTATTCCTGAGGCCCGAGGTAAGGCGAAGGAAATCACCCTAGCAGCAGAAGCTGAAAAGCAAGGTATGATTGAACTCGCAAAAGGTGAGGCAGGGCAGTTCGTATCTGTGCTCAAAGCCTACCAAAAAGCACCAGATATTACGTTAACACGCCTTCGCATTGAAAATAGCGAAGAGGTTCTGGCTAGTATACCGAAATATGTGATCTCAGGCAGTAAATCAAGCCAAGGGGTTCTGCCCTATTTGCCCTTGAAAGAAGTGGCTAAAACAACAAAAGTAAGTGGAGGAAACTAGTCCAATGAAGAAAATTGCTCTACCTTTTTTTGTTATTGTTGGCGTTGCATTTTTGATGGTTTTGAGTGGTACACTCTTTACCGTTCAACAAACAGAACGTGCTCTTGTGCTCCAATTTGGTAAGGTTGTAAGACAATATCAACAGCCGGGCCTTAAAATCAAAACACCCTTTGTTCAAGATGTTATTTTCTTTGACAATCGTTTGCTTCATTTCAATTTACCCGCTTTGGAAGTAAACGCGGCCGACCAAAAACGCCTTGTTGTAGATTTGTATGTCCGTTACCGCATCACCAATGTTTTGACCTTTTACAAGACCATTGGTCAGGATGTGCGCAGTGTTCAAAACCGTTTGTCTGGTATCGTTTTGGATAATATGCAAGAGGTTATTGCTCGCTTTCCTTTAGCAGATATGCTCTCTCCAAAACGCTCGAGCATTATGGAAGAAATCCATGAGAAAGTGCGTATTGCTTCTGAGCGTTTTGGTATTGAAGTAAAGGATGTTCGTATTATTCGAGCCGATTTGCCTAAGGAAAATAGTGAAGCGATCTTTACCCGTATGGAAAGTGAGCGGGTCCAAGAAGCTAAGCAAATTAGAGCAGAAGGAGATGAGCAAGCTCAAATCATTCAAGCTAAGGCTGACCGTGATCGGACTGTTCTTCTTGCGGAAGCAACAAAGCAAGGTAATATTTTGCGAGGTGAAGGTGAAGCTTTAGCGACAAAAACCTATGCGGATGCTTACAACAAAGACCGTTATTTTTATGAAGTTTATCGTTCCTTGTTGGCTTATAAACGCGCGATGAAACCTCAAGATACAACCCTTATTCTTGATCCCAAAGAAAGTGATTTCTTAAAGCATTTTGGGGCCTTAAAAAAAAGATAAATAGAAAGTAGAAAATGATGAAGAATTTTTTCGTTAAGAGTATTTTTGTTCTCATCTTAGGGAGTGCTCTTTGTGTTGGAAAAGGACAGGCTCTTTCCCTTGGAAAATCAACACCTGCGGATTTTGCCGACATTGTTGCACCTCTTTTACCATCTACGGTGAATATTTGGACTTCAACGGAAATCAAAAAGGCAAAACCTCTTGATCCCTCTCAACGAGGTCCTCAAGGCGGGCAAGCCCTTGAAGAGCTTTTTCGTCAATTTTTAGAAGGTATGCAACAAGGCCAGCCTAGAAAAGCAAACTCTCTTGGGTCCGGTTTTGTGATTTCTCAAGAAGGTGATACTGCTTATATCGTGACTTGTAATCACGTTATCGCAGGTGCGGATGAGATCAAAATTACTCTCCATGATGGTACGGAGTTAGATGCTGAAGTTGTGGGCCGTGATAAGCGCACAGATTTGGCTCTTCTTAAAGTTCAAACAAAGAAAAAACTTACCGTTTCCACTTGGGGTGATTCCTCAAAGGCGCGTGTTGGAGAATGGGTTATTGCCATTGGAAACCCCTTTGGTTTGGGCAGTACTGTTACCACAGGTATTATCTCAACCATTGCGCGGGATATTGCAGCCCGCTCAAGAACCCTTGGGGGTGCTGATTATGTGAGCGGTTATATTCAAACAGATGCGCCCATTAATATGGGAAATTCCGGTGGAGCGATGTTTGATATTTCTGGAAAAGTTCTTGCGGTGAGTACGGCTATTTATTCTCCAAATGGGGGGAATATTGGTATTGGTTTTGGTATTCCAGCAAACCTTGCGAAAAAGGTTGTTGATCAGCTTAAGAAATATGGCCGTACAAAACGCGGTTGGCTTGGGGTTCGTATTCAAAATATTACCCCTGAAATTGCCGAATCTCTTGGCCTAAAAGAACTTAAAGGTGCCCTTGTGGGAGATGTTTCCCGAAAAGGTCCAGGTCAAGAAGCCGGCATTAAAACGCAAGATGTCATTTTGACTTTTAACGGCCAAGAAGTTAAAGAATCAAAGGATTTACCTCATATTGTTGGTGAGTCCGAAATTGGAAAAGACGTTCCTGTCGTTGTGTGGCGCAATGGTAAAAAGGTAGACCTTAAGGTCAAGGTCGGTGAGTTCGAACAAGCAGAAAAAGAGGGGCTAATTAATCTTGGGCCTGAGCTTGAAGAAAAAATGGAAAAAGCCCAGCAAATCCTTGGGCTCGTGACCCGTGAAGTAACGGCTGGTATTCGTGAACGTTACAAGCTCTCTGATGATGTGAAAGGTGTTTTTGTAACCTTTGTGTCCCCTAATAGTGAGGCCTTTGAAAAATTCTTGCGCCCCGGCGATATTATCCAACAGCTGACATCTGGGACAATGAAATTGGTTCCAACAAAACCTGAAGACCTTCAAAAATTCATGGAAACCCTTAAGAAAGAAGGTAAAAAGAAAGTCCTTCTTTTGGTCAATAGCCAAGGAAATTTGCGCTATGTTGCCTTATCTCTTGAAGAGAAAATCGAAGATAATGAGGAAGAGTCTACACCATCTAAAGGTAATAAAAAGTAGTCTATAGTCGATTCAATAAAATCCCAGTCTAGGCACCAGCGGCGACGACTATACCGTTTAATTTAATAGCTCTCCTTTAATTGAGGAGGGCTTTTTTAAAGTAAACGCCACACTATCAAGTCTTCATATCCCCTTAATTGGAAAACTCAGGGAGCTGCTAATAAAGTAGCCCTTGTAAAATACTACAAACTATTTAGAATTTCTTGGGAAACTCTCTAAAAGTAAGATTACTCAAGAAACCCTTTTATTTTAAGGTTTTTTTTCCAGTGAGAAAAAGATCTAGGGGCTTCTGCTGTACTGGAGAGTTTATGCAATCAAAAATTAAAGGAAATAAAATGAAATTTAAAAACAAAAAAATCTTATCGATTGCTGTTTTTTTTGCGACAGCAACATGTGCTCAGGCAAGTCTAAATACTGAGGAAGACACCCCTCAGTACTCTTGGAAAATTTCTACAAAAGTCGGAGTGGTGCAAACAATCGACGGGGCAGATGGTACAAAATCTGTAAACATGGGTTTTATGACAGGTAAATCAATACGATTAGACTCTAAAAATTTTAATGATATGCTAGCGCCTTTAAACCTGTCAGCCTCAATGACGCTTGAAGAGGCAACGGCAGCACTGCGTGTTTCTGGTCTTGTTGATTAAAAAAGTACTGGTTATTGCTTTATAAGGCCGACGTGATACCACGGGGTTTGCTCAGTGGCTTCACTTAAGCATAAGCATATCACGCCAGTGCTGGAAGCCCTTTGGTCTCTATGTAGTGCTCTAATCTTTGAAAGCCTCCTTTTTTAGGGGGCTTTTTTTCTCGGTTTTTAAAATCTCATATGTAAGGTATTCGACTATATCTTTCACTTCTTGTTTGATTGAGTCTCTTATTAAATTTTTTTTGTTTATATATTTTGCTCTTAAAAGGGTGGAGCGCGCTCCGGTTGCTTTTGAAAAAGACGAACAGTTTAAAAAGGAGCTTCCTGCAGGGAATCTTAAGCCTTGGGGAAGTTTGCGCTTTCCTTGGCATAGGTTATTTAAAAAAGTAACAAGACCTAGAGAGTCCTTCGCGACCCGTAGAGTCCTTATATATAGTAAATTATCTTTGCACTGACCGTTTGTTGCTGCGCTCCTAAGCTATGAAATATA
>DOCA01000050.1:8168-8441 GCA_003503995.1 Holosporales bacterium | reverse complement strand
CTTTCACAGTGGGTTGAAACACCTTCAAGGGTAAGAGGTTCTCCGGCGAGGAAGCTTGTTTTTGCACTAAGGTCTTTTGGTAAAATATAAGTCATGAAAGAAAGGTGTATCGTCTTTTTTAAAGGAATTCGGATCTTGAAAGCACTATAGGGGAAATCAAGAAAATAGGGAAGTTTCTAAAGAAAATTACCCCTAGAGCTTTAATCTAATCTGGCGTATCCTGAGGTGAAAAGAAATTAAAGTTGCGCCAAATATGACCGATCCTTTTACGCC
>DOCA01000050.1:0-8067 GCA_003503995.1 Holosporales bacterium | reverse complement strand
CATTATGACGTGATGAATGATGTCATGAGTTTAGGCATTCATCGCCATTGGAAAAATGAGCTCATCACTATGCTGCGCCCACGCCCTGATATGCATTTGTTGGATATGGCGGGCGGGACTGGTGATATTGCCTTTCGCTTTTTAGAAGCTTGCACAGGATTCACGTCGCCATCGTGTGTAACGGTTTGTGATCGCAATGATAAAATGCTTTATGAGGGGAAACGCAAGGCCATTAATCAGGGAATTTTAAAAGGACTGTCTTGGGTTTGCGGCGATGCGGCTGATATTCCTTTTGAAGATAATACTTTTGATGCCTATACCATTTCCTTTGGCCTGCGCAATGTGACAGAAATTGATAAAGCCTTGCAGGAAGCGCATCGTGTTTTAAAACCAGGAGGGCAATTTTTCTGCCTTGAGTTCTCGAAAGTCACCTCAAAACCCTTGGAAAAACTCTATGATTTTTATTCGTTTCAGGTGATCCCCAAGATGGGGGCGCTGGTTGCCAATGATAAAGAAGCCTACCAGTATCTTGTAGAAAGTATTGCTCGTTTTCCGGACCAACAAACCTTGGCAGATAAAATAAAGGACGCGGGGTTTGGGCAGGTGTCGTGGCGTAATATGAGTCAGGGTGTTGTAGCCATTCACTCGGCTTTAAAAGTATAGTTTTTCCAAAAAGGCCCCAGACGTCGTCATTTGCTAATCTCTTTTGTAGAGGATTATGTGGACTACTTTAGACTGCTTTATAAATAAAAGAATTAGAAAAGGAAAGGAATAAACATGATCTCTCATCTTAAAAAAATAGCGAGCGTCACATTTGTTGTGCTTTTGTGTCAGGGTACTTTTGTAAGGGCCTCTGAAGCGAATGACGCCCAGAAGTCTGCTGTTGAGAGTTATTTTGGAGCCATTAAAGAAACCTTTCAAAAGGGACTTGAGCTGGTTCTAGAATCTACTGAGGGTGTTACCCTGGTGGCCGGCGGGTTTTCAAAGGCTGATCTTTTTAAGGTGAAAACGTCTAAGGGACCGTTCATTGTGAAAATCATGAAAGACTCACCCAAAGAAGATATTCTAACGGAATTTAATGCGGCAAAAATTACGGGAGACGCTGGCGTTGGTCCTCAACTCTATTACAGTGATCTTGAGACAAAAACCCTGGTGCTTGGATATATCGATAATAACAATAGCATTAATCGCCACGCTACGCCTTTTCATAAATTAGTAGCCGCAAAAATAAGGGCTCTTCACGATGCAAAGCCCCTAGAACGTGATCTGCTTTTCTTTGAGATTCTGCGCCAAGATGCAAAGCGCCTTGTTGATCTTGAAACTGTTTCGCCCTTTTTGGATGAAAGCGATATAGAGCTCTATGGCAAAATGGCCAAAGAAATCGAGGCTATTTTTGAGCAATTCCCCGAAGACATCCGATCCGTGCACCATGATATTAGCCCTCATAATGTTTTATATACGAACGGTGAGGCATGGTTGATTGATTGGGAAACCGCTTCCAACGATTACTATCCCATCGATTTGTGCATGTTTGCGAATTTCCATATTTACGATGAGAGCCTCCTGCCAACCTTTTTAGAGACTTATTATGGACGAAAAGTGACAGCTCTTGAGCGTGCTAAGTTCGATGTAATTAGGCCTTTTTGTTATGCTTTCCATGGATTCCGATTGGCTTTCTTATCGAACCTAAAAACATTCCCAGAGCTAGGGGATGTTATGGAATACAAAGATTTTCAGCTGGCTATTCGTCGGGGCGAAGTGGATCTTGGGCCACCTGTGAGTCTCTTTAAGCTAGCGGTTTCGACCATGACAAAATCCATGAGCATGCTTAAAGGACCAGAATTCAAAGAAGGGTTGAAAGTGCTAAAGGCTCATCTTAATTCACAGGAGAGCACTTTATGAAAATAGCACAAGACTATGCAGAATTGATCGCGGTCAAGGCTGTTCAATATCTGGCTCAAAATCCTGAAGCCCTTGGTGGTTTCTTGGCCTATGCTGGCGTTGGTCCAGCGGACCTTAAAACAGCTATTTCCAGCCCTGATTTTTTGGCAGGTACTCTTGATTATATGATGATGGATGAGTCTGTTCTATTAGACTTTGCCAAAAGCATGGAGCTTTCTCCCCAAGATATTGTCAAGGCACGCCTTTGCTTTCCTGGTGCTGATGGTGAATTTGTGTGTGTTCCTTAAATAGGAGCCTCTGCGAAATTACTTCGTTTAGCTATTTTGCCGAGGCTCCTATAGTCATTCTAAAACAATTAAAGATGTTGGTTGTCGGCCGCTTTTTCCTAGACCTAGATTTTTCTAGGGACACTATAGGCTTGCAAGTAGGGCGCGGGCTCTATAATCTATAGCTATTCAATTTTTCATAATGATAAGGATTCTTAAATGCATATTGATGAAAAGACAGTGCGCAAAATTGCCGACCTTTCTCGCCTTGAAATAAAAGACGAGCAAGTGGCACCGTACCAAGAAAGTTTGAGCCAAATTTTGTCTTGGGTTGAGCAACTCTCTGAGGTGAATACCGATGGCGTAGAGCCTTTGACCAGCGTGCATGTTTCAGAAATGCCTCAACGGGACGATATTATTAATGATGGGGGACAGGCTAATTGCGTATTGGCCAATGCGCCCGATAAAGATTTAAACATGTTTGCCGTCCCTAAGGTTGTGGAGTAAAAGAAATGACAGAATTAACAAACCTGACCCTTGAAAAAGCACGTGATGGCTTGAAGACGAAAGAGTTCTCTTCCGTCGAGCTTACGAAAGCCCACTTAAAGCGTATGGATGAAACACGTGATTTAAATGCCTTTATCACTGAAACTCCTGAGTTGGCAATATCTGGTGCTGAAAATGCCGATGCGAGACTTGCCAATGGAACAGCTGGCCTCATGGAAGGAATTCCCGTTGGCATTAAAGACCTTTTTTGTACCCGAGGTGTGAAAACAACAGCAGCTTCAAAAATCCTAGGGGATTTTATTCCCCCCTATGAGTCAACGGTGACACAGAACTTGTGGAACAGTGGGGCTGTTATGTTAGGCAAACTCAACATGGATGAGTTCGCCATGGGATCAGCCAATCTAAACAGCGCCTATGGGTCTGTGAAAAACCCTTGGCACGTCAAGGGTGAAGAGAAAGATTATGTTCCTGGCGGTTCTTCTGGCGGGTCTGCTGCAAGCGTTGCAGCAGGGGCCGTTATGGCAGCCACTGGAACGGACACAGGCGGGTCTATTCGTCAACCGGCGGCTTTTTGTGGTCTTGTGGGTGTGAAGCCGACCTATGGACTGTGCTCGAGGTGGGGTGTTGTTGCCTTTGCTTCTTCCTTAGACCAAGCGGGTCCCATGACAAAAACAGTGCGGGACTCAGCCATTATGCTTGAAGCTATGGCAGGTCATGATCCAAAGGATGCAACGTCAGCAAAAGTTGACATTCCGTCTTATAATTCCTTGCTAAAGGGAGATATGAAGGGTCTTAAAATTGGTATTCCAAAGGAATATCAAGTGGGTGGTCTTGATGCTGATATCGAAGCCCTTTGGCAGCAAAA
Source organism: Holosporales bacterium (assembly GCA_003503995.1). Classification (GTDB taxonomy): domain Bacteria; phylum Pseudomonadota; class Alphaproteobacteria; order Caedimonadales; family UBA9215; genus UBA9215. The sequence goes on along the minus strand of DOCA01000050.1, from coordinate 4,527 downwards.
TATCGCGTGGTTCAAGGAAAATGGTGCAGAAATTGTCGACATTTCTTTGCCTCATTCTAAGTATGCTTTGCCTAGCTATTATATTCTAGCGCCAGCAGAAGCCTCATCGAACTTGTCTCGTTACGATGGTGTTCGTTTTGGTAACCGAGCTAATGATCCAAAGGACTTGAATGATCTTTATGAGAAGACCCGTGGAGAAGGATTTGGCGAAGAAGTTAAGCGCCGTATCATGATTGGGACTTATGTTTTGTCTGCTGGGTATTATGATGCTTATTTTGTGAAAGCCTTAAAGGTTCGTCGCCTTATTTGCAACGACTTTAAAGAAGCTTATAAAAAAGTGGATCTCATCTTAACGCCAACAACCCCAACACCTGCCTTTGCCATTGGCGAGGAACCAAAAGACCCCATCGCCATGTATATGAATGATGTATTGACAGTAACAGCCAACATTGCGGGGCTGCCTAGTATGTCTATTCCAGCAGGCTTTTCGAGTAAGGGGCTTCCTTTGGGGATGCAATTAACAGCGCCAGCCTTTGAAGAAACAAAGATGTTGGACGCAGGTTTGTTTATTGAAACAGCAGCAGAGTTTGCTGCAAAAACACAAGAACGTCGGAGTGCCTCATGAGTAATGATAGAGTGAGTAGCGATACAATGAATAACGATTTAGTGGCAAATGATCCTCGCCTTTTAAAGGGAAAAACAGGCTACTGGGAGCTTGTAATTGGTCTTGAAGTTCACGCACAAGTGATTTCAAAAGCCAAGCTTTTTTCTGGAGCATCAACGGATTTTGGGGCTGACCCAAATGCTCAGGTTTCTTTTGTGGATGCAGGTTTCCCGGGTATGTTGCCTGTGATTAACACGGTGTGTGTCGAGCAAGCCATTAAGACAGGTTTAGGATTGAATGCAAAAATTAATCTGAAATCTCTTTTTGACCGTAAGAATTATTTTTATGCGGATTTGCCCCAAGGTTATCAGATTTCTCAATTCGAGACGCCTATTGTGGGAAGGGGCCACCTGATGATTGAGCTCGAAGATGGTCAAGAGCGCCGCATTGGTATAGAGCGTCTTCATCTTGAACAAGATGCAGGAAAAAGCATCCACGATCAACACCCCAGCAAAACTTATATCGATCTGAATCGCTCTGGTGTGGCGTTAATGGAGATTGTTTCTGATCCTGATATGCACAGCATCGAAGAAGCGCAAGCCTATGTTAAGAAAATGCGCGCGCTTTTGCGGTGCCTTGGCACTTGTGATGGTAACATGGAACAAGGCAGTATGCGGGCCGATGTAAATATTTCTTTACGTCGTCCTGGCGATGAACTTGGCACCCGCGCTGAGATCAAAAATGTGAACTCCATTCGTTATATGGGGCAAGCCATTGCCTATGAAATTGATCGCCAAATGGAGATTCTTGAAAATGGAGGAAGCATTAATCAAGAAACACGCTTGTTTGATCCAAGCAAGGGCATTACACGGGCAATGCGCTCTAAGGAAAATGCCCATGATTATCGCTATTTCCCCGATCCTGATTTGCCACCCCTTGTGATTCCTCAAGAGCTTGTGGATCGTATTGCGTCAACCTTGCCTGAATTGCCCGATGCAAAGAAAAAGCGCTTTATGGCGGACTATGAATTGAATGCCTATGATGCTGCTGTCTTGACAACGGACATTGAAACGTCTTCTTACTTTGAAGGGGCTTTATCCTCTTTAAAGAACAAGGATAAAAAGACCGTCAAGGTTTTGGCAAACTGGCTAATTGTAGAGCTTTTTGGTCTGCTCAATAAAGAGGGTGTTGCTTTAAAAGACTCTAAGATCTCAGCTCAGAATCTGGCAGAAATAGTTGACCTTATTGCAGCAGATACGATCTCTGGTAAGATCGCAAAACAAATCTTCCCTGATATGTGGGAAACGGGCCAGAGCGCTGGGGCGATTGTTAAGGAAAAAGGCCTCGAGCAAGTGAGTGATGATGGTGCCATCGAAGCTATTGTGGATGAGATCATCGCTGCCAATGAGGATAAGGCTGAGGAATACAAAGCCGGTAAGGAAAAACTCTTTGGGTTCTTTGTGGGGCAAGTTATGAAAGCTATGCAAGGTAAAGGCAACCCTAAAGCTATTAATGAGATTCTAAAAGCTAAATTGAAATAAAATTGCCTGAAAAAACACTATAGTAGAGGGAGCATAAGGCTCCCTTTTTTTGTCTTTATAGTAAATTATCTTTGCACTGACTGTTTGCTACTGTGCTCCTAAGCTATGAAATATAGCCGTCGTCGCTTGTGTCTCCGGTCATCACAAACCTAGATTCCTATAATAAAATAGGGTGCTAAAAAGCACGTGACTATTTTGCCCAATCCCCCATGATCATACCTGTGAGAAGATCTTAGATATTTTGGTGGGATTTTCCCTCTGGTGGCGTATACTATGACTGCTTTATACAAATTGAGATGAGGATAAATTTTTTGATTAGACTTGCCCTTTATCAACCGGAAATTCCTCAAAACACAGGGACCTTGCTGCGTGCTGGAGCTTGTTTGGGCGTTCAGCTTGATATCGTTGAGCCTTGTGGTTTTGGTTTAAGCGACGCAAGGCTTAAGCGTGCGGGGATGGATTATGTCGAAATCGCTCATTACACACGTCACACTTCGTGGCAGTCTTTTAAAGATACGGCCCAAGAAAACAACAACCGCCTCGTTTATCTCACCCCTCATAGCAAAGTCTCTTACACGGATTTTGACTTTACTCCTCAGGATATTTTGATTTTAGGACGGGAAAGCGATGGCCTTCCCAAAGATGTTGCCCAAGAAATTCCCCATCATATTACGATTCCCATGATTGAAGGGCGACGTTCTTTAAACGTGGCTTTGGCAGGTGCGATGGTTTTGGGCGAAGCTTTACGACAAACACAGCAAACTAAAAAGAGAAAAAAGGAGAGTTAAAATGTCTCAAACAAATACACCTTGTTTTAAAAAAGAGGCAGCCTCTTGGTTTAAAGATTTAAGAGATCAAATTACTTCAGCTTTTGAGGAAATTGAAAAAGAGTATGCTGTAAAAAATAATCTCACTCCAAGCAAATTCGACTTCACGCCGTGGGATCATGCTGACGGCGGTGGTGGCGTTATTGGCCTTATGAAAGGAAATGTGTTCGAGAAAGTTGGGGTTAATATTTCAACGGTTTTTGGTGAGTTTTCAGAAGAGTTTCGAGGTCAAATTCCTGGCACAGAAGTTGATCCGTCTTTTTGGGCCAGTGGCATTTCCCTTGTGGCTCATATGGCAAACCCTAATGTGCCGGCGGTTCATATGAATACGCGCCATATCGTCACGGCAGAGAAAAAATGGTTTGGTGGAGGAGGTGATCTTACGCCTTATTATCCTTTTGAAGAAGATACGGCGGATTTTCATGCGGCCTACAAAGCAGCTTGTGATGCCCATGATCCCGAATGCTATCCCAAATTTAAAAAGTGGTGTGATGAATACTTTTTCTTAAAGCACAGAAACGAGCCCCGAGGAATCGGCGGTATTTTTTATGATTATTTAGACTCTGGTAACCGTGAAGAAGATTTCGCGTTTACACAAGATGTGGGACGAGCCTTTTTAAATATTTATCCCGAAATCGTGCGCCGTCGCATGGATCTTGAGTGGACCCACGAGCAACGTCAATATCTTCTTCAACGCCGCGGCCGCTACGTGGAGTTTAACTTGCTTTATGATCGAGGAACATTATTTGGCCTAAAAACTGGTGGTAATGTTGATGGTATCCTTATGTCGATGCCCCCAGAAGTTAAGTGGGCGTAATACAGCAACCTCTGTAAAAGGGCCTTTTTTCTTTCGTATTGTCCCTTTGAGTATTAACCTGTATAAAGGGTGTTACAGTTTATAATTAGAGAGTTAAAATGCAAAAGTTTCCAATGACAGCCAAGGGTCACAAGGCCCTTGAAGCTGAATTACAGCATTTAAAAAACGTCGAGCGTAAAGATGTGATCGTCGCCATTGCAGAAGCACGGGCCCATGGTGATTTGTCTGAAAATGCTGAGTATCATGCCGCACGGGAAAAGCAAGGCTTTATCGAAGGTCGTATCAAAGATATTGAGTCTAAATTAGGGGCGGCGGAAGTCATTGATCCTTTAAAAATGACGGGTGATATTGTGCGTTTTTCCGCAACGGTTACCATAGTTGACGAGGATTCTGATGAGGAAACGACCTATCAGTTGGTTGGTACCGATGAATCAAATATCAAAGAGTTTAAGCTCTCTTTTCAAGCCCCTCTCTCGAAAGCCTTAATTGGTAAGTCAGAAGGCGATAGCGTGAGTGTTCAAACCCCTGGTGGAAAAAAGACCTACGAGATTTTATCCGTAGACTATAAATAGGCATAATTCAAATGACTTCCCTTAAAATGATCGAGTCCTGTTGGCTCGTTTTTGATGCTGAAAAAAAAGGCAGTGAAAACCAATGTCGTGGTTTAGCAGAAGCTTTGGGCGTAAATGAAATTATTGCAAAGCCTATCCCACAGTCTTTTTTTCTACGTTTTATCCC
>DOCA01000045.1:15386-15734 GCA_003503995.1 Holosporales bacterium | reverse complement strand
CGGCGGCGGCGGTGGCAAGCGCTACTCCGGCCGCGGCGGTGGCGGTCGCCATGCCTACGGCCGTGGCGGCGGTGGCAAGCGCTACTACGGCCGTGGTGATGGGGGCAAGCGCTACTCTTACAAAGGCCGCGATCACCGTTATTACGACCGTCAAAAGCGCTATCGCCGGTATGGCCTGCCATACATTGCTTACGGCTATAATGGTGACAATTGTGGATGGCTTTATCGGCGCGCCGTGACCACAGGCAGTGGCTATTGGTGGAACCGCTACCACGACTGCATTGGTTATTAGCCGACATAGATGTAGACGCGAGCCTGACCCGATGCATCCAGCACCTTGAACCCTCC
>DOCA01000045.1:11484-15356 GCA_003503995.1 Holosporales bacterium | reverse complement strand
GGTGGGAAACGGCGTGATGTCATGGGAGCCTCCCTCAAAGCTCCCCCCGCTAGCCGAGCATAGCAGCCCGGGGTCATGCGCCAAGGTTGCAGTGGGCCGCTGGCGGGCGTTCTTTCTCCAGGTCAATCATACCAGGGGCACCGGCTTACGGTTGACCGATGTGCTCGAATGAGAAGACGTGGTCGGATTTGCCCAGCGGCGCATGACATGACCTGCATGCGTTCAAATCCTTGGAAGCGGCGACGGAGCCGTCGGGCTTAAATGCGGCGAAGTCCCAATCCCCGTTCTTATGTTCCGCTTTGAAATTATCTCCCCAGCCTGGCTGCTTTTCCATAACGGCAATGAGCGCAAATTTATCGCGGACGCGGCGGCCAAGCTCGCTTTTGACGACCTCACCGTCTGCGTCTTTTTTGGCCTTATAGACCTCCGCAACAAGGACTGAGCCGTAGGGGAACTTGCCGCCGTCCTTCATCCCCTTCATCGCAACATCATTCGCGAAGAGGCGGATAATCTGATCGTGGTTCTGAACACGGTCGAGGCTGAGATAGTTGGTGAACTCAGACTTGTAATCGGTAGGCAGTTTGATTCTGGAGTCTTGTGCCAAGGCAATAAAGGGAATCGCAAAAAGCGCTGATATGGCCAGCATAAAAAATCTCATCTTTGTTTTCTCCCCTACAATGAAATTTCTACCGCAGTGCAATCACTCGAGTTACTTTCATGACAAGGGCACGCCTCAGTGCAATCAGTATGGCTCGGCGCATTGTTGTCTCCCTGCCTCGGTTGTCGCTCCCAACAGTCCAGGCAGCTTAGCAACATTCACAGCAATGCGCCGCGCCTCATCGAAGGTCAGCACACTGGCAACGGCCTACCGTTGCGTTTCCTTCAGCGCCTGCACAAACGCCGAATAGAACGCCTTCATATCGATGACCTTGTGGTCGGGGCCGAGACAGCCCTGGATAAGCGCGTGTTGCGGCGTTTCAACGATCGGTTTGCCGCGCACGTTGAAGGGGGTGTTCCGCTTGGTTGGCAAACCAATTGTCATCTGAGAGACCTGAGAGACGCTCCCCGAGCGCGGGCCGGGGCTCTTACTTCTTGGCCTCGGCTAAGATGCGTTCGATCTCTGCAAGGTCTTCTTTAGCATCCGCAAGCGACTGGGCGGTCGTGTCTACCCATGGACCGCCGCCTTCGCGTTTGCCTTGATGCATCGTTCCGTTCTCGAACAATTCAATGATCGTTTTGAGCCCGTCGCGTTTGCGCTCGAACAACTCGATAACGGATTGGGTTGTGGACATTTGGATGGCCTCAAAATCAGCCAGTGATTAGCCAACGCCGGTAGGGGGGGTCGAAAAATGGTGAGCGCGCGGGGGCTCGAACCCCGGACCCTCTGATTAAAAGTCAGATGCTCTACCGACTGAGCTAAGCGCCCTCAAGATTTCATCAACATAATCAACTTTTTCAAAAAGGTCAATGGTTCTTTGGGAAAATATACATCAAAAACAAAATCTATAGTGATTTAAGCTTGCATTGATACGAGGCGCAAATGTCGACGCCTATGTTTATAAGCGAGAAGCCTTTATCGTTTAGGAGCGAATGACGACGTCTGGGACCTTTTTGGAATGACTAATCAGCCCACCAAGCAAACAAATCAATATTATACCTTGGGAATTTTTCTGTGTTTTTAAGGTTGTTCCAATGGGCCATGCGAAGCTTTGAAGATCCCCACAAGGGCACAACGTAATGTCCCCATAAAAGCACACGATCAAGAGCTTTTACAACGGTGACAATAGTTTCGTGATCAGCAGCATCAATAAGTTTCTCAACCAATGCATCCACAACGGGGTCTTTTACCCCTGCATAATTTCGGCTTCCCTTTGAGTCTGCCACGTAAGATCCCCAAAATTCCCTTTGCTCATTTCCAGGAGAAGGAGATTGAGCCATAACCATCATAATCATATCATAATCAAAATCTTCTACGCGGGACGTATATTGAGCTGTATCAACAACACGGAACTTAGCTTGAATACCAAGACGTTTAAGGTTTTTAAGGTACGCATTCAACATCCCCGTCATACTCATATTAGACAGCAGAAGATCAAATTGAAACACCTTACCAGTCTTCGTATTTTTCAAAACACCCTCAACGACATCCCATCCTGCCTCTTTTAAAAGAGCCTTTGCTTGGCGAAGAGCTTGCCTGTTTTGGCCGCTACCATCGTTCTTAGGCAATGTATAAGGCGTTGTAAAAAGATCCGCAGGCACTTGATCCTTAAAAGGCTCAAGAAGCGCTCTCTCAGCTTCTGATGGCAGACCAGATGACGCTAACTCAAGTCCCCAAAAATAGCTATCAATACGCTCGTATTTATTATAGAAATAGTTATCATTGAGCCAATTAAAGTCAAAGGCTAAGGCAAGTGCCCGACGTATCCGCGCATCTGAAAAAATCTCTCTTCGCGTATTCATCACCAGTCCTTGCATAATGCCCGCTTGGACAAAAGGTGTTTCAACCTTTCTTACTTTACCGTCTTTTACTGCATCAAAATCATAATTTAAAACCCAGTTTTTGATTTTGTTTTCAACGCGAAAATCATAGTTGTGGCTTTTAAAAGCCTCAAAAGCAACTTCGGGATCTCTGAAATAAATATAACGAACTTGATCAAAATTATAACGCCCTTTAGAAACAGGCAACTTCTCACCCCACCAATTTTTCACACGCTCATAGGTAATAGAACGTCCCGCATCAACGTCCGTAATACGGTAAGGTCCATTTCCCAGCGGAATTTTAGTAGACGCGTCACTAAACTTATTTTTTAAATAATAAGATTTTGAAAAAATAGGAAAGTGCCCCAGTAAAAGGGGCAACTCTTTGTTTGTTGCATCTTTAAATGAGAACTTTACTTGATATTGATCAATAGCTTCAGCTTTTATTACATCTCCATAATACTGAGCATAAAGGGGTGACCCCTCTGATCGAAGAGTATTAAAGCTAAACACAACGTCTTCGGCTGTAATGGCTGAACCATCATGGAAAGTAGCATCTTGACGAAGTCGAAAAGTAACAGATAAATGATCCTCGGCAAGGTCAATAGTCTCGGCTAAATAAGCATATTGACTAAAATGTTCATGGGAAGAGTGATCCATGAGAGTCACATAAAAAAGTGCCGGATATAGCGGTGTCAAACCAGCAGCTGGAACACCTTTAATGACAAAAGGATTTAAGGAATCAAAAGTTCCTGAAACCGACAAATTAACTTTGCCTCCTTTGGGCGCATTGGGATTCACATGTGCATAATGGGTTAACCCATCTTGATGTTTGGTTTTTCCATAAAGAGCAATGGAAGCTTGAGGCTTAGCCTCACATTCATTAGAATGCGTTAACAAAAAAAGCTGCGCTGTAAAAAAGCAACTTCCCATAAAGATATTGAAAAAACGATGCATAAATTGACTCATATGTTAGAAGAATAAAGAGTTATGATTATAGTAAATTATTTTTGCACTGACCGTTTGTTCCTGCGCTCCTAAGCTATGAAATATAGCCGTCGTCGCTTGCGCCTCCGGTCATTTGCAGGGGCAAAACCTAAATCACTATAGCCTTAAATATTAAGAGCGCCCGTCTACGCTGGTGGGAAAATCTCAACGAATCACTTAATGCTTCCCATATAAGCAATAAGATCAGCACGATCTTGACCTTTTTTGAGGCCCGCAAAAGACATTTTCGTACCAGGTACAGCCTTACGGGGCTTATACAAATACTCGTTTAAGGTCGCATGAGTCCATTTACCCCCATGGGTTTTCATGGCTTTAGAGTAAGCATATCCTTCAACGGTTCCAACGGCTTTTTCAATAATGCCCCAAAGATTTGGACCTGTTTTGGC
>DOCA01000045.1:0-11474 GCA_003503995.1 Holosporales bacterium | reverse complement strand
CCATTTTCAAGGTTAGCAGAAGCCAAGAGGGGCTCAATGGGTTCAATTTCAGGCCCTTTGTCCGCAGCCTCTTGATCCCCTCCAGTGCTATCAACCCCCTCAACAACATAAACATTTTTCTCAAGGAAAACGGGATGCACCAGCCCATCCGCAATTAAATCCGCTCCTTTAACAACCACAAGGGCTAAGAGGAAAGCCATAGAGAAAATATTGAATGAGGACATAAGAAAATTCTTTTCGTTTTTTTATTTTATTATATACCTGATTTTCGGCACGTTCAAGAACCCTCTCCTCCCTGTTGTGGCGGTTTTGCCATGAATAAAGACTCTATTCCATTTTAAGCAGATTTGTCCAAAAGCTCTGGAGCCTGAATATGGCGCGTAATGTGATCAATTTCAACGGGTTCTTTCATCTCAATTTGTTGAGAGGTCGTTTCTAAATCCTTAAACTTACGAGCAGCTGGCAAAATTCGGCGCTCCATGGTCCCAACGGTTTTATTATAACTGCCAACAGCTGTATTTAAATCCGTCCCAAGCTTTGAAAAGTGTTTTCCCATATCGGCCATGCGCTTATAGAGCTCTTTTCCAGCTTCGCTAATTTCCTTGGCATTTTGAGATAAGGCTTCTTGTTTCCATCCATACGCCACTGCGTGAAGAAGCGCAATTAAAGTTGCAGGTGTTGCTAAAATGACACGATTTTCAACACCTAACTCAATTAAAGAAGGGTCATATTCAAGAGCTGCAGAGAAAAAAGCCTCGCCCGGTAAAAAGAGCACAACAAACTCTGGTGCATCTGCCTTTTGCACATTATCCCAATATTCTCGCTTCGAGAGAGCCATAATATGCTTTTTAACTTGTCGTGCATGATTTTGCATATGTTCTCGTTTTGACGCCTCATCCCGTGCATCAATAGCATCAAGATAAGCTGCTAATGGGGCTTTTGCATCAATAATCAACTGCTTCCCGCCAGGTAGATTCACCACCATATCGGGACGTAATTTTCCGTCATCACTATCATAACTATGTTGCTCCATAAAATCACAATGGGCATTCATACCACTCATTTCAACAACGCGCTTAAGTTGCATTTCTCCCCAGCGCCCTCTCACATGGGGTGTGCGCAAAGCTTTGACCAAGTTCGCAGTTTCTAAACGTAGTTCTTTTTGAGAGTCAAGCAAGTCTGTTACTTGATGACGTAATACTTGATAAGCAGACTCTCTTGTTTTTTCCAAATGATGGAGTTTTTGGTCCACATTTCCAAGAGCGTCTTGAAGAGGTTTTACCATATGCTCAATGGCTTGTTCACGGCCTTTAAGGTCTCCTTTGGATTTTTCATGAAACTGTCCCAGGGTTTCTTTGGCCAAATCAAGGAACGTTCTATTATTACGCTCTAGGGCCTGAGCACTCGCCGCATCAAAAGCTTCTTTGAGTTGGCCTTGCGCTTTTTCAAGGAGGTCGATTTTTTCCTGCCCCCGCTGGCGCTCACTTTCCAATTTGAAAGACAACTCTTGTTGTAAAGATTGGAGGGTAACATTTTCACGCAAAACTTCTTCTTTTTCCGCCGTGATGTTTAGCAAACGCCATATTAAAAAGGCACACCCTATCAAGCTTCCTAAAAAGCCAGCAGCAAAAATGAGCGTCATATCCATTTGTGTTCTTTCCTCTATCACAGACTTGTGTAATGATAGGTCCCATGATATAGCGATACTAATTAAAATAAAGGAATTTCTCTCATGGGAAAAAAAGATACGCAAGAAGCTCCTCAAGAGCCTCAAATGCCCCCCCTCACCATTAATGCACAATATATTAAGGACTTGTCCTTTGAACACCCGAATCCTGTTAAAGCACTACAGCCTTCGGAATCACAACCCGACATTAATGTAAATATAGATGTCACAGCTCAAAACGTTCAAGAATCAACTTTTGAAGTCGTCTTAACCATTAAAGCTGATGCAAAACGTGATGATGAGCCCCTTTTCATCTCTGAAATTCAGTATGCTGGCTTATTCACTTTAGGGGAAGATCTTCCAAAAGAAGCTGTTCATCCTGTCTTGATGATCGAGTGTCCCCGCATGCTCTTTCCCTTCGCAAGAAGCGTCATTGCTAACATCACACGAGAAGGTGGTTTTCCGCCCCTCTCTTTAAACCCCATTGATTTTGCTGCACTTTACCACCAGCAAATGGAAGAAGCCGCAAAGAAGAAGGCTTAAAGTGACGGTTCCCCTTGACAAGAGCGAGGGGAGTACGCTATGAGAGAGCATTAGAGTTTATTTTTAGGAGACAAAGACCATGGCCAAAAAAGGTCCCGTCATTAAAATTCGCCTCGTAAGCGAAGAAAAAACTGGTTATTTCTACGTAACAACGAAGAACCCACGTAATACACCTGAGAAAATGACAGTGCGTAAATACGATCCCGTCATTCGCAAACATTGCATGTTCAAAGAAGCAAAAATTAAATAATTAGTAAGTTAAGCTAGCTATTTTAAAAGCTTGAGCGCTCACATCCTGCTGGTTGAGAGTGCTTTTTTTATGACCTTTTTTGGCTTTTTCAAGGGGAGGAGTCAAAGAAAAATCAATGGGGTTTAAAAACTGATCAAGGGTAAAAGGCTTGGTCAAACAATCAACACAACCAGCCTCTATCATTTTGTCGTGGGTATCAGAAATAGCAAGAGCTGTTACGCCCAGCAGAGGGATATGTTTTGTTTTACTATTCCTCTTTAATTTATGAGCAAGTTCTATACCAGAGGAATAAGGTAATAAAATATCCAAGATAATCAAATCGGGCTGATTATTCTCAGCATACTCTATGCAATGTCGCCCAACACGATCTTCAAGGGTATCAAAACCCTTTGCACGCAAAATATCTCTAAAAAGTTTTAGGTTCAAAGAGTGATCCTCAACTATTAAAACTTTCTTGCGGACCTTAGCCATAAAAGAACATCCTAAAAAAATAATTAAAAAGAAAGACATCTTCATTTTTTAAAAATTAAGTTAATTTTTCGTAACTTTTTTAAAAAATGTCAGTTCTAAAGCTTGTTTTTTGGGAAGTCCCTTGAAACTTAAAGAAAAATACTTTTTCCTTTGGTCTTTACCTTTCTAAAAAAGGCGGTTTTTTTGCAACACTTTTTTTCTTTTCCTAAAAATTATCATAAAAGGGCTACTTTTTAAGGCAAGACAATGGTAATTTTAATAAAAACAATCTTGTTAGATGGCCCATGAGCACAAAACAAATACTGCAAAAAAATGCTAAAAAGGCTTTAAAAAAGCCTACCCCCCAAACCCGCCGCGATTTCTTAATTCTTGCTTCAGGTGCCGCCGGTGCTGTTGGTGCTGGAAGTTTCCTTTACCCTTTTGTAAGCAGTATGAATCCTGCAGCTGATGTGGCTGCGGCAGCTGAAGTTGATGTGGACATCAAATCTCTTCAGCTGGGTCAGGCCATTACCGTGATGTGGCGCGGAAAGCCTATTTTCATTAGACGCCGCACCCCAGAAGAAGTTCAGTCTGTTCAAGAAAAAGATGCTTCAAAATTCATTGACCCTGAACTTGATAAAGATCGTATTCAAAAACCAGAATGGCTTGTGGTTGTTGGGGTGTGCACCCACCTTGGCTGTGTACCTTCTGGGCAAAAACCAACGGATAACCGAGGCGAATATGGTGGGTGGTTTTGCCCCTGTCACGGGTCAGCCTATGATGTGTCTGGGCGCGTTAGGCAAGGACCTGCTCCCAAAAATCTTCCTATCCCCCCTTATATGTTCCTTGATGATACAACTCTACGAATTGGCAAGGAGGCTCCCGTAAATGTCTAAAGATAAAGTCGACCTACAACCTTCTCAAATCGCAGCAGCTAAAGAAAAAGGCCTTAAAAATTGGGTTGAACACCGTTTGCCGATCTTTGAGTTTATGAACAAAGAACTGATTGAGTATAAAACGCCAAAAAACCTTAACTATTTCTGGAACTTTGGATCTCTTGCCGGCATCACTCTTGTGGTTATGATTTTAACGGGCATTTTCCTTGCCATGCAACACACCCCCCATGTGGATCATGCTTTTGAAAGCGTAGAGCGCATCATGCGAGAAGTTAACTTTGGCTGGCTTCTCCGCTATGTTCATATGAATGGTGCAACAATGTTCTTTATTCTTGTTTACCTCCATATGTTTAGAGGCCTTTATTATGGCTCCTATAAAACGCCCCGTGAACTCTTATGGATTATGGGTGTTGTGATTTTCTTTTTAATGATGGCAACAGCCTTCATGGGATACGTCTTACCTTGGGGGCAAATGAGCTTCTGGGGGGCCACCGTGATTACCAATTTCTTTACGGCTTTTGATATCAACTTTGCCATTGGGGACTCAGCTATCTCCCTAAAACTTGGCACGGGTATCATGGAATGGTTATTAGGTGGGTTCTCCGTTGATAATCCAACTTTAAACCGCTTTTTTGCCCTCCACTATTTATTACCCTTTGCCATTGTTGGCATTGTTGTTCTGCACCTTGTTGCCCTTCATCAACACGGTTCTAATAATCCCTTGGGTATCGATAAAAAAACAGCAAAAGACGTTGTTCCTTTTCACCCTTATTATACCTATAAAGATCTTTTTGGCTTAGGTACCTTTCTGTTAGTTTGGGCAGGGTTTGTCTTTTTTGCTCCCAACTTCTTTGGAGAGCCTGACAACTATATGCCAGCAGACCCTCTTGTCACCCCCCCTCACATTGTTCCTGAATGGTATTTCTTGCCTTTTTATGCTATTTTACGCTGTGTTCCAGACAAGCTTTCTGGTGTTCTCTTGATGTTCAGCGCCGTTGGTATCTTAGCTGCCGTGCCATGGCTTGATAAATCTTCCGTCAGAAGTGCGAAGTTTCGCCCCCTTTATAAAAAATTCTTTTGGCTCTTTATCTTCAGTTGTCTTGCTCTTGGATGGGTAGGTTCTCAGCCTCCTGAAGGAATTGCCATGCTCATTGGTCGCATTACAACAGTTTACTATTTTGGCTTTTTCCTTTTAATTATGCCTCTACTTGGAATGATTGAAAGGCCTCTTCCTTTGCCAAACAGTATCGATGAATATGAAAAAAACAAATGCAAATAAAGACAACAACAAAGAAAACAGATATGTCTTATAGTCAAACAAAAAGCGTTTCAAAACTCTCCCTTGTTAAAGCGACTCTACTGGGTCTCTTCATGCTTATTTCCTTTGGCTCAGTAATAGCTCACGGAAACACGAGTATAGAAACACCTCCAAAAGCGGCTTGGAGCTTTAACGGTCCTTTTGGTGTTTTTAAGCGTGATCAACTGCAACGGGGCTTTCAAGTTTATAAAGAAGTTTGTGCTGTTTGCCATGGTTTAGACTTAGTGCGCTATGACAAGCTTGCCGCCCTTGGTTTTTCTGAAGAAGAAATTAAAGCCATTGCTGGTGACCATGACGTTCCAGGTCCTTTAAATGAGGAAGGTGAGCCCACAACCATCAAAGCCACGCCTGGAAATGCCTTCGCGAATCCCTATCTCAATGCAAACGCTGCTAGGGCTGCGAACAATGGTTCATTTCCACCAGATTTATCTCTCATGGCCAAAGCTCGCGCCCATGGGGCCGATTATATTCGCGCCCTTTTAATAGGTTATGAAGCAGCGCCCGATGATTTTGGTTTGATGGATGGTATGTATTACAACCGTTATTTCACTGGAAATCAAATTGCGATGCCCCCTCCATTAGTGGACAATCAAGTAGAGTATAGCGATGGAACCCTTGCAACCATTGCGCAGATGTCAGAAGATGTTTCGGCCTTTTTAGCATGGACAGCAGAGCCTGAGCTTGAGAGTCGACGTAATCTTGGTGTTAAAGTGATGATTTTTCTCTCCTTCTTTACCATCCTCATGTATTGCCTAATGCGCCGAACTTGGCGAAAAATCAAACACCAAAAAAAATAAAGAGCTCATGTTAAAGCAATGGGGGGTGATCCTCCCCTTTTTTTCCAAACACAGTATTGCCGTATGTCTTGCATTTGTTTTTTCAACAGAGCTTTATTCTACACAATACCAAAATGTTGAAATTCACTCTGCTGAACAAGTTCATACATTCAGCCTTGAAACAGCTGATACTCCCACCAAACGCGAGAAAGGTCTGATGTACCGACAGTCCCTTAAAGACCATGAAGGAATGCTGTTTCTTTTTGATCAACCAGAGCGCCTCTGTTTTTGGATGAAAAACACATTTATCTCCTTAGATATTCTTCTCCTTAATAAACAAGGCGTTATTGTTGAGATTCTTGAAAACATGGAGCCTCACTCTCAAAAACATCGTTGTTCTAAGACCTCCATGCAAAGAGCCATTGAACTTAAGGCTGGTATTTGCCATGATAAGGGCATAAAGGTCGGAGATACTCTCACCCTTTTAGGAAACACCTCATTGGAAAAATCAGAGTAAGCATATGAATACATTAGAAGCCATTGTTACCCAAGCTTGGAAAGAACGCGAGACCTTAACTCCTCACTCATCAGGCCCTTTTCGCGATGGTATTATCGAAGCCATCGAACAGCTCAATACGGGGAAATCTAGGGTCTGTTATAAAAAAGATGGCGAATGGCACGTCAATACGTGGCTAAAGCAAGCAGTGTTGCTCTATTTTAGGCTCCATGAAAATGATGTTCAAAATGGACAATTCAAGGCCTTTGATAAGGTTCCTTTAAAATGTGATAATTGGAGTAAAGAAGACTTTCAAGAAGCTGGCTTTCGCCTTGTACCAGGGGGCATTATTCGCACAGGCGCTTATATTGCACCAGATGTTGTGGTCATGCCCAGCTTTATTAACATTGGCGCCTATGTTGCCTCAAAAACTATGGTGGATTCTAATGTAACCATTGGATCCTGCGCCCAAGTTGGTGCTCACTGTCATTTATCTAGCAATGCTATTGTTGGCGGTGTTCTTGAGCCCCTTCAAGCCAAACCAACCATTATTGAAGATGATTGTTTTATTGGTGCTGGTACCATGATCACTGAAGGAGTCATTGTGGAAGAAGGGACTGTCATTAGCAGTGGTGTTACTATCACGGGCTCAACTCCTATTTTGGATCGTAAAACAGGAAAGGTCATTTTTGGCCACATCCCAGCTTATAGTGTTGTTGTTGCTGGCACAAAGCCTGCAAAAATGGGTCAACATGGTATTGCTTTAAATTGTGCCGTCATTATCAAACAAGTAACTCCTGAAACCAGAGCAAAGACCGAAATCAATGAGCTTCTCCGCGCCTAAAACAGATACCATGGTGGATTTAACAGACCCCGTTCGCTTAACTCAAGAACTCATCCAATGTCAAAGTGTGACGCCTATAGAAGGAGGAGCCCTTGAGTTATTGGAACAGTGGTTAGGTGCTTTAGGTTTTTCCTGCCATCGCCTTTCTTTCTCAGAAAAAGGAACGCCTGATGTTGAGAATCTTTTTGCCATCCGAACCGTTCAAGGCACAGAAAATTTTTGTTTTGCAGGGCACACGGACGTTGTGCCAGTTGGTGACCCACAGAATTGGCACCATGATCCCTTTCAAGGCGTTGTCACCGACGGTATTTTGACAGGCAGAGGTGCTGTTGATATGAAAGGCGCTATTGCGGCTTTTGTTGCTGCCATTGCAAGAAGTCTTAAAAATGAAACCCCTCCTCAACAAACCCTCTCTTTTTTAATCACAGGCGATGAAGAAGGTGTTGCCATTAATGGCACACGAAAAGTTCTAACATGGCTTGAGGAACAACAGATAAGGCTTGATTTTTGCTTAGTGGGTGAGCCCTCTTCCATTGAAAAAGTAGGAGACACTCTAAAAATTGGTCGCCGCGGAAGCTTAAACACCCACCTCACTGTCCTTGGCAAACAAGGTCATGTAGCGTTCCCAGAAAAAGCCGATAACCCCCTCCCAAAGCTTGTTTCCATTTTAAATACCTTAAAAAAAGGTCCTACAGAAAACAAAAGTGACTTCTTTGACCCTTCTAATCTCGAGCTAACATCCATTGATGTTGGCAACCAAACTACCAACTTAATCCCTGAAAAAGCCACAGCTCGCTTTAATATCCGCTTTAATGACCAGCAAACAGGAAAGAGTTTGAGCGAATGGATTAAAGGTGTTTGTGCCCAACATATTCAAGATTTCACAACTGAATTTGAATTTAGTGGCGAAGCAGAATTTTTAGAACCCAATGAAAGCACAGCTCATATGAGTTCTGTTATCCAAGAGATAACAAGCCTTACGCCGGATATGACAACAGCAGGCGCCACATCCGATGCGCGCTTTATTCGTTACCATTGTCCCGTTGTGGAGTTTGGACTCATTGGGCAAACCATGCACCAAACCAATGAATGTGTCCCCATAAGTGATCTTGAATTGCTCACTCAAATTTATGCAAAGATGTTTAAAACAACGGCCTCTAAATCATCATAAACACCCCTTAGTTTTATAGGGAGTTTATGAGGGGTTTTAAGAGTCTCTTGAAGCTCTTGTTCCGTTATAAGCCCCTTACCTGTGCGTACCAACGCAAAATCGCACCCAGCCCGCTGAGCTGCTTGAAAGTCCCGCAAAGCATCTCCAATCATGAGGGTTCTTTGAGGCGGGATATTAAAATCATGAAAAGCTTCTAATAACATACCAGGTGCAGGTTTTCGACGATTGTTCGGTTCTATTGTTATATCAGTGCAGTGATATATTCGATCAAGGCACCCTCCTTTTTCTTCAAGAGCCTGCACCATTTTTTTATGGATATCTTCAAGATTTTTAAGGGAAAGGTCCCCTCGCCCAACAACAGCCTGATTAGTCACAAGGGCCGTTTTTAAGTTTTTACGACAAAGAACGGAAATTGCGTCAAGGCTTGAGGGGATAAACTGAAAATCAGCCCACGACCTCACCGACGTTGGTAAGTCTTTATTGATGACCCCATCACGGTCCAACAAAACAAGGTCATAGTCAAAAGAAGTCATTGATAAATTTCTTAGGCCAATCGTCTTGTTTGCAAGCTCAAAATCAAACGCATCAACAAGAGCAACAAAAGATATCCTGAAGCCGCCATAATAAACAACCGCGTCGTTTCTCGAACAAAAAGAAGTCCCATTTTTAGGCTTGGATCAAGCACCCATGCAAAGGGCACAAAAACCAAAAGCGCAACCAACAAGCCAATACCGCTTCCCATCAAAAAGCGCCAACTAAAGAAGTTTTGGAATTTTTTTGTAATGTAGCCTTGAGATGCTCCCAGAAATCGCAGCGTTTGAATGGTGTCATGGTGAATATTAAAGCACCCTGTAACCAGAACAATGACACACGCGCACAAAGCAAAAAACATCATAATGGCAATGCTACGACTTGCTTGAGAAATACTATCAAGTTTTGCCAGCCACTCTGCGAAAAAAGGCCCCCGTTTATAAATTTCAATTCCAGGGATAATACCTTCGATATCTTGGCGAAATTGCGTTTCATTTAGTTGTGCTTTATGAGCCAAGCGAATTTCAACATAAACCGTATTGGTTTCCTCTTCCATAAAGAGGGGTAAAATAGATGAATAATCCTTCATGGTAAATTCTTTGTGCCCAATAACATCATCAACATAGGAGAGCATGTGATCCAAGAACCCCATGGTATTTCTGTGAGCTTGAGAGCCACTGTTTGAGTCAGGGAGCACAAGAACGTAGCCTGGTGTTTGGGCTGCTTTTTCTAAGCTTTGTGGCGGCAAAAAGAGATGGTAAAAGCTATAGCTTAAAAACGTTAAAAACATAAAAAGGGCACAAACTGCTGATAGCATTGCTGACGTGGAGCCCTGTTTAAAAGGAATTTCTTTTAATAAATTAGACATTTTCCACCTCCTTAAAAAGATTAACTTTAGGCGCTTGAGTATAAGACGGCTCTCTAGCATAAGAACGACTTACGTTGCTTTCCTGTTCTGGGGAAAGACCTATAGGATTAACATGACTTCGCTCAATGCCAGAAACCGAAAACCTTGGATCATCTTTCTTTAGGGCCACGGTCCCATTTTCAATGGTTAGTTGAGGATACCCCATGGTGTCCATGATTGTCCGATTATGGGTTGATAAAATAAGGGTTTTCCCTTTCTCGTGAAGGCTTTGAAAGAGAGCCATTATTTTCATCGCATTAGCATCATCCACATGCCCAGTTGGCTCATCAGCAAGAATAATTTCAGGGTCATTAATAATAGCCCTTGCCATAGCAACACGTTGGCGTTGTCCTCCAGATAAAATAGTTGGCATTTTATGAAGAAAACTACCCAAACCAATCCAAGACAATAGCTCTGCCGCTTTTTCACGGGCATGGAGCAAGTCTTCACCATTCAAAGTCAAGGGAAGTGCGACGTTATCAACAGTGGAAAGGTGATCAAACAAATGAAATTCTTGAAAAACAATACCTATTTTGCGGCGAAAATCAGGCAGTTGCCTTTCCTTAATGTTTTTCATCTCCTGTCCCATGACTTTAAGGGACCCAAGATAATACTTATTTGCATTATAAATGAGTTTTAAAAGAGATGACTTTCCAGAGCCACTCGCCCCATTTAAAAAGAAAAACCCTCCTTTAGGAATAGAAAAGCTTGCATCTCGAAAGATTTCCTCCCCTTGCTTGTAAGCAAAGGTTACACGATCAAAGGAAATAGCCGTATCCTTTGGAATAAACTTATTAACTGTCGCGGCGGTAAACATATGACTCATCTCCCTAGCTTTACCTGATGGTGTTTTTTTTGAAATTGATACACCATTAAAAACACTGCATTTCTCATAAGAATGATAAAAGAATTTTGGGTTTCAAACAAGGCGCTTTAAAAAAGGAAATAAGAATGACGAATTGTAAACATAAAAAATTTTATTTTCAAACTGTTGTTTTGGAAAAAACACTCTTAAGCTTTTAATAAGGTTGCAAAAAAACAGGAGGTTAGCATGATGACAACACAAACAAGACACAGAGGCACGCAAAGCGACGGCAGAGCTTTCTCTGAAGAGCATAAAAAAGCTGTCTGGGAAAAAGCACAACGTGCCATGGAAACTCACCCCCTTCTAACAGCGGCCTGTCAATTTTTCTCTAAGGAGTTCAAAGAGGGAACCTACCTCCTAGATGACTATGGCCACGTCATTTGCAAAGAAGAATATGGTAAAAAGACAAAACATGGTTGGGAAGTTGACCATGTTCACGCCGTTGAAAAAAAAGAAACTTATTCAGCTGGTTCCAAATCCATTGATGAACTCGACAACTTACGGGTTTTGCATTGGGAATCTAATGAGCGCAAAGGCCAAAATGATTCTCGTATTTATGAGCTTGAATACGAATATATGATTCTCAACAAAAGCGCTTAAAAAAAGAGCTGTAAGCGGCTCTTTCTTATATAGTAAGTTATCTTTGCACTGACCGTTTGTTCCTGCGTTCCTAAGCTATGAAGGCACCGTCAAGTTAATTTGAGGCAGGTGTGACATTGTGGAAACCTTCTAGGTTGTGGTAAAATCTCCTAGAGATTTAT
>DOCA01000205.1 GCA_003503995.1 Holosporales bacterium | reverse complement strand
CCTAACAACCAGGACCACCTCATGTGCTGCATATCTCCACGCCCTTCACGCTCAAGAAAAGCAAGCAAAAAGTCAAATCGACGGTCCTTTGAAAGGTCAGGGTATTTCCCAGCACATATCTTTCTCAAAATATAATTATTATCTGTGGGCTTAAACTTTTCACTTGGCTCTAAAAGCGAAGACGCTAAATCATTCACACGAAAAAGGCACTCAAACGAATCTGGTGCCTCTGCTTGAAAGTAAAACCCCATAACGACATCGAGAACATTTAGTATATTATGAGGACTTTCTTGGTTTTCTTTTAACTCGGCACTTAAGTCTCTCTTACCCTGGAAATACGGATGGTCAAAAAGCTCCTTTGCTTTTTCCATAGCCTTTTCTGAGCCCAACCCTTTTTCTTCGTCTTCATAAAGAATAGTAGATGTAAGAGCATTCAAGCTGTACACAAAAACATTAAAAGAATGAAAGGAAACCGGCAAGTCTTTGGTTAAGCAGTATTCTTTATCAAGAGCTGCAATTTGCTCTTCATAAGATGGAATAGTTGCGCATGAAGTAATGCGTGCCCAATTCTCGTTAATCCGACTTATTTCGTCTTTAGAAACTAGAAAACTAGCTTGAACATTAACGGCAAACAAAAAAAGAAAGGCAGAACAAAGCCCTGATAAATTAGCAAAAGATATTTTTTTCATAACAGTACCCACAGATATTTTACTTAAAACAACACCTAAATATAAAATAAAAAAGAAACAAAGTCAATTTTTTTATTTAAACATTGACTTTAAAATAAAAAATTTGTGGGTTTTTACTTCAAATCAACGCGTTCAAAAACAGACTCTAACAGAACAGGCAACAAATCTAGACAGGTTTTGCTCATCTTATGAAGATCTTCAGGGGTGTAGGCTATGCCGTGAACATATTGCTACATCACTCGGTAGGTTACATATAAAGATTGCCATGAGTTTCCTCCTTCTTCAAAAACACACGCTAATTTTCGCTGAAAATTGAACCCCTTTACATACTCTGGATAATCTTCTTCCAGTTCTCTTACACGGACTTTATTTTTCTTCACCACAGAGCCCTGAACTTTTTTAATGCCATAGGAAAGTAACTCGGGGTCTGTTTGAACTTTCAACATCCCCTTTAACTCTTGATACTCCAACAAATGGCAATAATTTTCATCCTGAAGAACAAGAAATAAATCCACCTGCGCTTCAAAAAGCGCCCTAAAAATGAGAGGAATTGAGTCTAAAGACTTATGGCTCTCCAACATATAGAGACTCTCAGAAAGATGAATAATTCTCTTAAACAGAAAGGTACGCCAAGAACCCTTTTCATCGAGCAGTTCATACCAAGGATGCTTCTTTAATTTTTCAAAAGCTAAGGAGCTCGTTTCTGTATTTCGACTTTCAGCCATGACAACACTCCTTCACGGTACAAAAATTTAGATCTAACGCGTTAAAGGCTTGTATTTAATGCGGGTTGGCTGAGCTGCCTCATCTCCAAGGCGACGTTTGCGATCTGCTTCATAGTCTGCATAGTTACCTTCAAACCACTCCACATGGCTATCCCCTTCAAAGGCAAGGATATGCGTTGCGATTCGGTCCAAGAACCAACGATCATGGCTCACCACAACAGCACAACCAGCAAAGTCAATGAGGGCCTCTTCAAGGGCGCGCAACGTATCCACATCAAGATCGTTGGTTGGCTCATCGAGAAGGATAACGTTAGCCCCACTTTTAAGAATCTTAGCCAAGTGAACGCGGTTCCGCTCTCCACCAGACAATTGCCCCATGCGCTTTTGTTGGTCCGAGCCCTTAAAGTTAAAACGGCCGCAATAGGCTCGGCTTTGCATTTTTGCTTTGCCCAATTCGATTTCATCAAGACCGTCGGAGATTTCTTCCCAAACGGTTTTATCGTTATCAAGATTATCACGCACTTGATCTACATAAGCCATCTTAACGGTTTCTCCGATGCGGATATCACCTTGATCTGGATTATCATTACTGGTCATCATCTTTGTGAGGGTTGTCTTACCGGCTCCGTTTGGCCCGATTACACCCACGATAGCACCCGGAGGCATTCTAAAAGAGAGATCATCAATAAGGAATTTTTCGCCAAAGGCCTTGCTTACACTTTCAAATTCAATGACGTTACTTCCCAAACGTGGGCCAGCTGGAATCATGATTTGAGCCGTTTTCATTTTTTCAGTCATATCCTGATTCAACAATTGATCATAGGATTGGATACGTGCCTTACTTTTCGCTTGTCTTGCCTTTGGAGATTGGCGAATCCACTCAAGCTCTCGTCCCAATGTCTTTTGACGATTACTTTCTTCCTTGTCTTCTTGGGCAAGACGCTTTTGTTTTTGCTCAAGCCAGGAGGAGTAATTCCCCTTAAAAGGAATTCCCTCACCGCGATCAAGCTCAAGAACCCAATCCACAACGTTATCCAAGAAATAGCGATCGTGGGTGACCAGAATAACCATGCCTTTATAATTTTGAAGATATTGGTCCAACCAAGCAACGGATTCGGCGTCCAAGTGGTTAGTTGGCTCATCGAGCAAAAGAATGTCAGGTTGTTGCATCAATAAGCGGCACAAGGCCACACGGCGTTTTTCTCCACCGGAAAGCTTATCAACAGACGCATCCGCTGGTGGGCAGCGCAACGCGTCCATCGCAATTTCAATGCGACGATCTAAATCCCAACCGTCCACAGCCTCGATTTGTTCCTGCAATTCTCCTTGTTCCTCGATGAGTGCATTCATCTCATCGTCGCTCATTTCCTCAGCAAACTTTGCGCTAATTTCTTCAAAGCGCTTTAAAAGACCAGAAACTTCTTTAATGCCAGCTTCAATATTTTCCTTCACAGTCAAAGCTGGATCAAGGTTAGGCTCTTGGGGTAAATACCCCATGGTTGTGCCT
>DOCA01000193.1 GCA_003503995.1 Holosporales bacterium | reverse complement strand
CCGTTTTGTTCAAGCCTCGGCCTAATGCTTGCAGAAAAAGCAGCTAAGATTCCGGCTAAGCGATGGGCCTATATTGGATTTATCAGCGAATATTCTAAGGCCGTTTATGACAACTTTAAAAAACGCCTGTCTGAGCTGCGGCCAGATGTCATTTGGGTTTCCTATCATGAACAACCTATTTCTAAACTAGATGCACCCAGCGCAATCAATAAATTAAGTGCCGATAAGCCGGATGCTCTTCTCAATCTTTTGGTTGTTGGCGATCAGCAAAAGTTTATTCGTGCAGGGCATACAATTGGTTTTTTAAAGAAATTAAAAACCGTTGTTTCTCCAAATTTTGGACTACCAGAGGAACATGAAGGCATGCCAGCCACGGATATACCTTCTGGTTGGATTACAGGCGGATACCCCATCGACGAAATTGATACGCCGACCCATGTGGCCTTTGTTAAAGCCTTCAATAAAAAATATGGAATGAAACCAAACCATACATCTTTTATCTCCTATATAACCATCAAGGCCATCGCCGCAGCGCTTGAGAAAGCCAAGAATGCCTCAACAGCTGCACGCCGCAAAGCCTTTGAAGATTTAAGCTTCCCCTCGCCCATTGGACCACTTGTCATCAACAAAAAAAATCACCAATCAACGCTTGGCTTTTGGGTCGGTACAACAGCAGTCAAAGACGGTGCTTTCAAATTGATGGATTGGTCTTATATGCCAGGGGACAAGTACATGCCCTTCGCTAAAGAAAACAAGCCCTAGAGTCGTTAAAAGGTTTTCAGAAAAGTAAGGTTCTCTTCACCTATAAAGAAGTAATTTGCGTGAGAAACAGATCAACCTCAACCCGAAGTTTTTCAGCCTGAGAGGAAAGTTCCGTTGCCGCATTCAGGACCTCATCAGACCCACCTCTTGATTCATCAGCAGATCTTGTAACTTTTGTAATATTACTCGAAACCTCAGCCGTGCTCTGAGAAACCTGTTGCATACTTTTAGTGATTTCTTGTGTTGCAGCATTTTGCTGCACAACAGCACTGGAAATGCTTTGCGAAGAAGTATTAATTTTTTCGACCACCTCCCCAATTTTCTGAATATCAGACACAGCGCTTTTTGTTTCTCCTTGCATGGCAGCAATGCTTGCTGTGATATCTTCCGTTGCTTTTGCCGTTTGGTTGGCAAGGCTTTTTACCTCAGTTGCTACAACAGCAAACCCTTTGCCAGCTTCGCCCGCACGTGCGGCTTCAATTGTTGCATTCAACGCCAACAAGTTAGTCTGCGTGGCTATGTTATTAATGAGCTCGACAACATCACCAATCCTTGCCGAACTTTCATCCAAACTCTTCACTGTTTCATTCGTTTCTTCAATCTGCCGAACAGCATTCGACGTCATCTGCGTTGATTCATCAACTTGACACGATATTTCATGAATTGAAGAAGTAAGTTCCTCTGCAGAGGAAGCCACGACCTGAACACTGACGGACGTTTCTTCACTAGCTGCTGCCACAGATGAGGCTTGTTGGCTTGTCCCCTCTGACGTACTGGAGAGACTGCGCGCACTGCTCTGCAGCTCTGTTGCAGCTGAAGACACCATATGAACAATTTGACCTACACTTTCTTCAAAACGAGAAGCCATGTCTTTCATAAGGAGCTTCTTTTCCTCGGCAGCTTTTTGCTCTTTGACAGATTCCTGTGCCTTCATTTCCTCCATCTTCAGACCATTTTCTTTAAAAACCTCGATCGAGCGGGCAATTTGCCCAATTTCTGATCTAGCCTTTGTGTAAAGAACTTCTATTCCGAAGTCATTGTCTGCAAGTTGATGCATGATCCCTGTCAGCACATCAAGCGGTTTTGTAATCGTTCTCACAATAAGAAGGAAGAAGAAGAGGGAAATCAAAATTCCAACAAGCGCTACAATTAATGCATGTATTTGTACGCCAGTATAATCCTCGATACGGTAATCGAGGAAAAGGTCCAGCTCGTTAAGTCCTTGAACAAGAAAGTTGTAAGAAGCTTCTTGTGTAGCAAAAACAGCTGAGGCCAATGTTTCAGGAAGAACCACACTTCCCTCAGAAATATTTTTCAACAAGACAAAAAGTTTTTCGTTCTCCGCTTTATATTTTGCAAAAAGTTTGGGTGCTATTTTCTGATAAGATTTACTAACACCATAAAAATTAGCATCCTCTTTAAGAGAAACATCTATATCAGCCGCAATGCGATCAACATCCGACTCGCTAAGCATCTTTACCTGAACAGCAGCTCCGGTTCGGCCCTCTTGGGTCACGGAAGAAGACAGTTTTGGATAAAATTCTGAGCCAATAAACGAAAGTCGATCTATTGTTTGAGGTAAAGCCAGAAGCGTTATATCCATCAGATAATAACTATCCAGATCCGGATCAAGGATAAGGTTTGAAGTATCTCCCGAATGAGCAAACATACCGCGCAAATCAGCAATATAAGAAGCTAAGGAAGCATCATGATGCCCACTTATATTGACTTTCAGATTTTTAGAAAGGTCTTCCCATTTGTTTAAAACTGTTCCGTATTTGAGATTTTGGCGATCACGGCTCTTAAGCCCGTCCTCTGTAAATTGAAGCTCTTTACCAACTTTTTTCTGTGCACTAAGAAGAAGCTCCATTCCTGTATCGATGGCAGAGATGTTCTCTTCGATGCTCATTCTCTGAATGTTTCCAGCCCGCGCCATCGCAAGATCAAGCCGAAGTCGAGAGGCATGATAAAGAAGTTGAGAAAGCGGACGCTGATATAAATTGCCTCTTTTTTCCTGCTCTGCAAAAGCAACATTTGCGCCAATACCATTGTAAGCACTGTACATAGAAAAGAAAAGCGTTGCCAAGAAAAGGGATACACTCAGCAGCATACGAATTCTGATGGATAGGTTGTTGAAGATCTTGATCATGGCTTTCCTCTTCCGCTCGTGGGGCTTTTTTTAGAAATCTCGACTGAAACGATGGATTTAATCTCTTGAATACAAACGTCCGAGTTCAATTAGATGCACCATCTCTCTACAAAAACAAATAAAGCCCATATATTTCAGTAAACTAGATGGTTAATTTGTACGAGAGACATATTAGCTCTTATTTTCTTAAAAAATAGTATTTTTTTAAGAAAGCCAATAACCTCCAGCCAAGCT
>DOCA01000138.1 GCA_003503995.1 Holosporales bacterium | reverse complement strand
CTCACCGTTTGCATCATCAGCAGCATCATATTCTTGAACCAAAGCAAGGTCAATGTCATCTTCTGCAACGCCACCAGTAAGAAGAGCATTAACATAGCCGCGGCTTTTGCCAGGATCGTCAATAATGTCAGTAGGGTCGTTGAATACAGCATCATAGACAGCCCCAACACGTGGATGCTCAACTGGGAGTGCAATAAAATTATATGCTGAAGGTATAGGAAGATTAGCTGCTCTTGCGATTTCAACTTCTGCTAAATAGTCCAGTCCAGTACCGTTTTCTTTAATTGTTTTAATGTTATCTTGGCGAATTTCAAGGGTTCTTCTTGTGATCGGAGCACCAGAAGTGCGTGGTCGTGATAAGGCCACAGCCTCTAATTCACTAGCACCCGAAGCAAGCAACGCTCTTTCGTAGGGAGATGCGTTTGCTTTAATAGCTCCAAGAGTAGTTGCAGAAACCGCAAGCGCTGCCACACTAGCAATGGTTGTGATTTTTTTTATAATCATAATGTAAAATTGATTTTATCTCTATTGGTATTGAAAATATTACTGTGAGGAATTTCATGATTTATAAAACAAAATTAATGTCAGTGACGACTTTGGCCGCACTTATTGCAATCCCTTCAATCTCTAAAGGTGAAGACTATTTCAAAACAGGTTTTGTTGCTGGAGCATCTCTTGGATATAGTCGCATGAAAACAGATACAACAAAAAATACTTTTCTTGCTAATGGTTTTGATGATCTCTCAAAGAGAACAGCTTCTAGAAATGGTATTTTGGGGCATGTTTTTGGTGGATATCGCTACCTAACAAGCGCCGGTTTTGCAATTGGCTTTAATCTTGGTTTTGCACTTGATAGCAATGAAACTAAAGGGAATGATAGGTTGAATGGTGTTAATACAGTCGTTAAATTAAATCGGAAGTATCAAGTGATCCCAGCCATATTTGTTGGTCAGAAAGTTTCTGATCAATGGATGATTTTCACTGAACTTGCGGCCCCTATTTCACGTTTTAAACTTTCTAACAGTGCGACTGAAGTTGATACTGATGTGCATTCTACTAAACAGTATACAAAAGTTGGTTTTGCACCTACAATCGGTGCAGAGTATGCTATGAACAGTAACTTATCTGTGATCGGTACATTGGGTTATGAGTTTTTTGGGACGAAAAAAGCTGATCTCGGCGATTTAATTGAAGGTCAGCCTGTAACAGAAAACCACGTAAAGGTACGTCCGCATTATTTCACAGCAAAAGTTGGTGTGCTTTATAAATTCTAGTTTTTTAAAGTGATGATTTGATCTAAAAGCCTTTCTATACTGGAGGGCTTTTTTTATGCCATATAGATTTCGCCGCTCACGCCTAGACTGAAACCTTTTTTAAAGCTATGCAGTTTTCCCAACAGCTGCCCTAACGATCAGAATGGATAGAAATAGGGAGGGGTTTGAGCTCTTGAAGAGGGGCTTTTTGAGAAACAAGGATGTCTTTGCGAGAGTGGTCTATGATAGGAAGGTCAAAATTTTGCTGTACAAAACGATCAAATCCATTAAAAATTCGGGTTTTAACAGAGAGGACTTCCGCTAAAAGTTCGTGCCGAGCGCCCTGAATGATTTCAAGTTCACACTGGGGAATCCAATCAACAATGTGTTCAATACGTGTATTGTCCACAACACGTTCTTCTCCTGCCGCATAAATTTTGACAGGCACTTTAATTTCTCCCAATTTCTGGGGAGATATAAGGTTTTCAATGGAGTCTAAGGTTGCTTTAATCCATCCAAAGGTAACACCACCCACGACAATGTCGGGGTTTTCAATTTGGAGGTGACGGTGGTAATAAAAGGCTTCTTGATTATGGGTTAAGATATTGCCTTCAAAGGGTTGAGTGACAGGGTTGTAATCTCCCTGGGTATAGACATAGGTTTTTCCAAAGCCTAAACGAACCATGAAATTAGACAGCACTCTGGCAAGATGTCTCGAATAGAGACCTGTATTAATATCCAGCATGGGAGCGGTTAAAACGGCTCCGTCAATAACTCCAGGGTTTTCTGCCATATATCGTAAACCAATATGACCACCCATAGAGTGGGCTAGCATCACGACGGGCCGTTTGACGTAGTCTGTTTTTAAAAAGTTACGAATGAAAAGATCAAGATCCCGTAGATAAATTTCATAGCTTTGTATATAGCCTCGTTTACCAGCTTCTCTTGTTGAGAGTCCTTGCCCGCGCCAGTCAAGCGCCCAAATACCGTAACCGCGCTCCCGCAAAATATCAACAGCTGCTTCTAACTTTTCAAGGGCTGTTGCACGCCCTGGTAGCAAAAGAACGTGGGGCTTAATATCAGATGTTGTGGTTGGTTTCCAGTGTCGATAACGTAAAAGGGCGCCATCGGGCGTCTTGAGGTATTTATCAATGACAGGGTGTTCTTTATCTATTTGGCTCATTTATAGACCTCCCTTCTTTTGCCATTGATTTTCTTATATTCTTTTCTTATTTCTTCTTTCATCCTATCATATAATTACAAATAAAAGGTAAAGAGAATATCGAGTGGCTTAAAAAGAAATAAGTTGTTAGAATATTTATAGAAACCTCTGGATAAGGACTAAGCGAAGCGATTTTGGATGAGAAAGAAGTGAAGCGAGATCGTGGAAACGTAAGCATACCTTTAGTATGTGCGTCCCGCGAAAGTTGAGTCTTTGCTTTTTTATCGCCAAAAGAGCCTTCTACAGAGTTTTCTATAGAAACCTCTGGATAAATCTCTTTCATAGTGATTTTGATAGAATACAATAGATTTAAAAAATGATTCGTCAGTTTGAGCTCGTTGAAAAAATAAAAGCCTATGATCCCAATGCGGATGAG
>DOCA01000115.1 GCA_003503995.1 Holosporales bacterium | reverse complement strand
AGGCAAAACATGCCCAAAGTGACCTTTATGATCGAGGTATAAAAGCGATTCCTTTTGACTTAACGAGGGATCAAAAGGCAGTTCTTGAAGAGGTACGTTCGGATCTTGCAGCGAATCATTGTATGAATCGCTTGCTTCAAGGAGATGTTGGAAGTGGTAAAACCATCGTTGCTTTTTTAGCAGCCCTAATCCCTATTGAAAATGGCTTCCAAGTCGCTATTATGGCGCCAACGGAAATTCTTGCCCGTCAACATTATGAAACGTTAAAACCCTTTGCCGAAGCCTTAGGACTCACCATCGAAATTCTTACGGGCAAAGACAAAAAGCCTCATAAAACAAAAATTTACAAGGCTTCTGCAGCCGGTGAGATTCAAGTTATCATTGGGACCCATGCCTTAATTCAAGAGGACATGCTTTTCAAAAACTTAGGGTTTGTCGTTATTGATGAGCAACATCGTTTTGGGGTCGCCCAACGTTTACGCCTAACACAAAAGGGCAAGCATGTGGATTGCTTGTCGATGACAGCAACACCTATTCCAAGAACACTTATGTTGGCTTCTTACGGTGATCTCGATACTTCTCAGTTGCGGGAAAAGCCTGCGGGGCGGTTACCCATTCAAACCAGTGCTATTTCGAGTGCGCGCTTGATTGAGGTGATTGAGGGTATAAAACGGACCGTTGCTCAAGGAGATAAAGTCTATTGGGTTTGCCCCTTGGTTGAGGAATCCGAAAAAATCGACCTTGCCGCTGCTAAAGAGCGCTATGAATTTATGGAACAACATATGCCAGGGCAGGTGGGTCTTATCCATGGAAAGCTTAAGCCCAAAGAAAAAGAAGCTGTGATGAAACTGTTTACCCAAGGGATTTTGACGGTTCTTGTTGCAACAACGGTTATCGAAGTTGGTGTTGATGTTCATGATGCAACGGTGATGGTCATCGAGCATGCGGAACGTTTTGGCTTGGCTCAACTTCATCAATTGCGGGGTCGCGTAGGCCGTGGCACAAAGCAAGGTCACTGTATCTTGCTTTATGAACCCGAGAGCAGCGAAGCTTCTCTTGCACGACTTTCTATTATGCGTCAAACAAATGATGGTTTTGAAATTGCAGAGGAAGACTGGAAAATCCGTGGTGGCGGAGAGCTCTTGGGTTTAAAGCAAAGTGGTCTTCCTAATTTTAAATTTGTCGATTGGGGTCTTCATCAAGGCCTCTTACGAGAAGCGGTTTTAGAAGCAGAAAAATTAGTGACTGAGGATCCCCTGTTGGACACAACGCCAAAGGGAAAAGCTGCCCAGAACCTTCTGTATCTCTTTGATAAAGAAGAGACTGTTCAGTATTTAAAAGCTTAGCTATAAAAAATACCGATATATTTTCATTTCTACAACTTTAACCATTGCCTCTTCCGTAAAGATTGCTTTATAAAATATTGAAAGTTCAAGGGTAAGGTGATTATTAGTGATAACTACTTCCTCGGGTAAATCAGACCAAGAACAAGCGTCGCAGGTTCGGAGGGTTCACTCTCTTAATTTTAGCAACATAATAAAAGCACTATGGACTTGGCAAAAGGCCCTGAAAGAGCTATCAAAGAAGAGTATAATGATAAAAACCCAATAAGGTATAAAACCGTGAGTGACTCCTTCGTAAATAAAAGCTTCAAAGCTATTTCCCTTGGTTCTATTTTAGTATCTGCCCTTGCTTTAACATCCTGTTCAACCACAGACGAAAAAGCCTATCAAGAACGATCTGTTGAAGAGCTTTATAATGAAGCCATGGATAAGCTAGAAGAAAGGGAATACACACGGGCTTCAGAGGCGTTTGATGAAGTGGAACGTCAACATCCGTACTCACCTTGGGCGACTAAAGCGCAGATCATGGCTGCTTTTTCTCTTTATAAAGGACAAAAGTATGATCAAGTGATCGCTTCCCTTGAATCTTTTTCACAACTTCACCCAGCACACCCCGATGTGCCCTATGCTCTTTATATGACAGGCCTTTGTTATTATGAGCAAATTGGCCCGTCTTCACGGGACCAAAAGGATGCCGAAGACTCGTTGCGAACTTTTAATGAATTACTCCGTCGTTTTCCAAACACGGCTTATGCCATTGATGCAAAGCAAAAAATTGTTTTGTTAAAAGACGCTTTGGCTGGAAAATCCATGGATATTGGCCGCTATTACCTTGATAAAAAAGCTTTCCAAGCGGCTCTGCCGCGCTTTCAAGAAGTCGTGACCCGTTTCCAAACAACCAAGCACGTGGAAGAAGCACACTATCGAATGGTTGAGTGCTACGTTGGTATGGGGCTACGTGAACAAGCCTTAAAAACAGCAGCGGTTCTAGGTCATAATTACCTCGGAAGCTCTTGGTATGCCGAGGCTTATTCCCTTGTTGACGCGGAGAAAGCTTCTAATTTTGATGCGAAAGTGCCAACTAGTGAAGGAGTTGGTGCTTTGGAAGGCCGTGAAGAAACCACAATGGATCGTTTGCGTAACTGGAACAAAGGCCCCTTGAAAAAGAAGCCGAAAATTGAAAAACCAAAAGCAGAAGAGGGGGATCCTATTCAATTGGACCCTCAAACCGATGCGGAAATTGCAGCAGATGAAGAGGCTTATTCCTAAGAAAAAGGTTTAACTAAGACATGCTCCAAACCCTTGTCATTGAAAATGTTGTTCTCATCAGCCGGCTTGAAATTGATTTTTCAGCCGGTTTGTGTGTTTTGACAGGGGAAACAGGCGCTGGAAAGTCCATTTTATTGGATGCATTGGGGCTTGCTTTGGGAGAAAGATCCTCAGCCTCTTTGGTGCGCCCTAATCAAGAGCAAGCTGTTGTGAGTGCTATTTTTGAGGTACCACAAAACCATCCTGTTGCCCAACTGCTTTTGGAAAATGACTATGAATTTTCAGGAGAGCTTATTCTGCGGCGCATCGTCACTAATGATGGAAAATCAAAAGCTTATCTTAACGATCACCTCGTGAGTGTTTCTTTTTTGAAAAAGCTTGCTAAAGAGCTCATTGAAATTCATGGGCAATTTGATCAAATTCTTCAACCCACGACACACCGCCATTTACTAGATCATTTTGCAGGCTACGATGACTTGCTTTCCCGTGTCTCAACAGCTTACAAGGCTTATAAAGCTTTGCGTCAACAACTAGAAGACGCTGAAAAATTCATCGAAGAGCAAAAGAATCAACAGGAGTTTCTGACAGCCGCCGTTGAAGAATTTGAAAACGTTGACCCTCAAGAGCATGAAGAAAATGAGCTCATTGATAAGCGCAACCTTTTGCAAAACCAAGAAAAAATTGTAGCAGGCGCACGAAACTCTGTTCGCCTCATTGGTGGTGACAAAGGGATTTTGGACTTATTGGGAACAACTCTTAATACCCTTGAGAAAACGGCCAAGCTTTGCTCAGAGGCATTAGACGAAACTCTTAATGCGTTGAACCGCGCTCATAGTGATGTCTTGGAAGCTGAGGCCACTTTAAATACGTTTCAAGATCGTATGACCGGCAGTGGCGAAAGTCTTGATAGCGTTGAAGATCGCCTCTATGAATTGCGCGCTCTTGCACGAAAACATGGATGCCTTATTCCTGAATTGCCAACCCTTTATGAGAAATTCAGAGGAGAGCTAGCCTTGTTGAAAGGGGGTTCTGAAAGTCTAGAAACCCTTAAAAAAGACCTTGCCGCAGCGAAGGCTTCTTATGTGCTGTGTGCTGAAGAGCTGCATCAACAGCGTCTTATTAAGGGCAAAGAGCTTGCAAAAGCTGTTGAACAAGAGCTCAAACCCCTTAAACTTGAAAAAGCAACTTTCCGCATTGAGCCCCAAAAGGTTTCCGAATCTCACTGGAGTGCGTCAGGAATGGACCATGTTGAGTTTGAGGTTCAGACCAACCCAGGCCTTCCCTTTGGTGGCATCGCAAAAATTGCCTCAGGGGGCGAGCGCTCTCGCTTTATGTTAGCGTTAAAAGTCGTTCTCGCCCACACAACTCAAGCTTCTATTCTTGTCTTTGATGAAATTGATAGTGGGGTGGGCGGGGCCGTTGCCTCAGCCATCGGAGAGCGCATGGCTCGTCTTGGGCAACAACAACAAGTCCTAGCCATCACTCATTCCCCTCAAGTAGCCTCCTATGCAAACCGTCATTTCTTCGTTGAAAAATATGAAGATAAGCAAAAAATGACTCAAACCACGGTCAGTATTTTAAAGGGTGATCAATCCCTTGAAGAGATTGCTAGGATGCTCTCTGGGGACAAAGTTTCCCAAGAAGCCAGAGCTGCCGCCTCACAACTCCTTGATTTTGCCCAAAAAATCGCGGCATAATTTTTTTTACTAAATAACGATATGGAAAGCCATTTTTTTTTGATAGGCTTTTAATAAGGCTAAGCTTTTTTAGCTTACAAAAAAAGGGGAATCTATCTATGAAGAAAATACTATTCGTTATATCTATCTTATCTTTTTGCAACATGAACTTATCGGCCACAAATGTAACTGTGACAGATATTGATGCGTTTAATGAGGCCTTTGATCTTTTTGCAGCAACACGCCCTGGGTTAACGGCTGCCGTTGAAAGTGTAAGAGAGCATCAAGAATCTTACGATAAAGCTTTAAATTCTGATCATCTTGAAGAGGGAATTAAACTCCATGGTTTGCGTAATTATTGGGACGCGTGCTTTGATGCTGCCAAAGCACCCTTGCAGACTTGGATCACAGAAAATGGCTACAAACATTTTCCTACCGCTGAAGAGCATGG
>DOCA01000098.1 GCA_003503995.1 Holosporales bacterium | reverse complement strand
CCAGCTTCTGTTTCAAAGAACTTTGATCCCATTTTTTTACCTTTTTACGAAGATTTTGTAAAAATCTCAACGCCTGTTGCAGTCACACCCAGAGAATGTTCAAACTGCGCTGAAAGAGTTTTGTCTCGGGTAACGGCTGTCCAGCCATCTCCCAGAACCTTTGTCGCAGGTTTGCCGGCATTAAGCATAGGCTCAATGGTAAAGAACATGCCTTCTTCTAAAACAACGCCCGTGTTGGGTGTCCCAAAATGGATAACTTCAGGAGCATCATGAAACACACGACCAAGACCATGACCACAGAATTCGCGAACGATGGAAAAACCTTGAGATTCTGCATAGTCTTGAATCACGTGACCAATGTCGCCAAGGGTTGCTCCAGGTTTTACAAGGTCAATGGCCTTCATCAAAGAGTCATAGGTCACATCAATGAGCTTTGCGGCTCTTTTGTTTATCTTGCCAATTTTAAACATACGGCTGGTGTCGCCAAACCATCCATCCAAAATCACCGTCACATCGATATTGATGATATCGCCTGTCTTAAGGATCTTGGTAGGAGAAGGGATACCGTGGCACACAACGTGATTTACAGAGGTGCAAATAGATTTTGGAAAGCCTCGATAATTTAAGGGAGCGGGGATAGCGTTGTGTTTTAAGATGAAGTCATGACACAGTTGATCAAGCTTTTCCGTTGACACACCTTCGACGACATAAGGCGTGATATAATCAAGGGTCTGAGAGGCAAGGCGCCCAGCGGCTCTCATGCCTTTGAAACCAAGCTCATTATGGATAGGAATGTCTTGGCCATCGCTTATAATTCTTTTATCGATTCCGATGTCATAAGAGGGTTGTCTTGCTAAAAGTGTCATATATCTCTTCTATTCATTTTATTTAATGGGTAAGGTGGTATCTATTGTAATGCCTTCCTTAGTTATATCACAACTGTAGCATAAAAATTCAACCCCTTTTTCTTTTGCCTGTTGTGCCGTTGAGGCATAGGCAGGGTCAATGTGGCTTGCGACCTCAAAATGGATACAATCTTGACGTTGCACAACATATAGAACAATAGCCCTAAAGCCTTCTTGAGCCATGTGGGTGAGCTCTTCAAGATGTTTTTTCCCGCGAGCCGTCACAGCATCAGGGAATTGGGCAGTGTCTCCCACCTTTAGGGTGACATTTTTAATTTCAAGGTAACAAGGAGGGAGGCCACCGCCGCTGAGATAAAAATCAATGCGCGAATTTTGAAGGCCGTATTTAACCTCTCGTCTAAACTCAGGATAAGCAGCTAGCTCAGGAAGGCGTTTGTTGAGAAGGGCTTCTTCCACAAGGTTATTGGGCCAAGATGTGTTGATGCCGACCCATTTATTATTGTTGTGAATATCTTCAATAAATTGCCAATCATAGCGCAATTTCCGTTTGGCCTCTTCGGGCACTTTTGTGATGTAAACAGGGCTGCCCTCATCCTTAAGGCCTAACATAGAGCCAGAGTTGACACAATGAGCAGTGATCTCTTCGCCATTTTCAAGGCGAATATCTGCTAGAAAACGTTTATAGCGTTTGATAAGGGTGCCGGACAGAAGGGGGGTGGGAAATTGCATTTTGGTTTTCTCTTATTACTGGTACACTATTGCTTAGAAGGAGCTTAACATATGTCGACACAAAAAACGAACCCAACAGCTGGTATTATTTTGATTGGTAATGAATTGCTGTCTGGCCAAACCGTTGATTTAAATCTGAATTATATTGCTAAAAAGCTTTTTACTCATGGTGTTGATTTGTGCGAGACTAGTGTTATTCCTGATTTGGAGAATGAGATTATTCGCGTGGTGCGAGATTACAGCAAGCGTTTTACCCATGTTTTCACGACAGGCGGAATTGGTCCAACCCACGATGATATTACGGCGGAAACAATCTCAAAAGCTTTTGGTCGAAAGCTTGTGCGCAATGAGCAAGTCTATCAGATTTTGGTCGAAAAGTATGGAGAAGAAAGCTTAACGGATTCTAGAGGTCGCATGACTATGATGCCCGAAGGGGTTGAGCTTATTTTAAATGACTCAACGGGAGCGCCAGGATTTCGGGTCGAGAATGTTTTTGTTATGGCTGGCGTTCCCACAATCATGCATGCCATGTTTGAAAATGCGTTAACGGTCATTCCCAAAGGAGAAAAGCGTCAAAAAGTTATTGTATCTTGCAAGGTTTATGAAAGCCGCTTAGCACTAGGTTTGCATAGCATTCAAGATAGCTATCCTCAAATTGAAATTGGGAGTTATCCCCACTGGATTGAAGGAAAGTCATGGGGCGTGCGTGTTGCCATTACGGGACGAGATTTGGTTGCCTTTGATGAAACAAAGAAAAAAGTCTTAGATCTCTGCCAGTCTTTTGACGAAAAATCCCATTGCCTTGAGGAATAAAGCCCTTTACAATTTTCTATAGTAAATTACCTTTGCGCTGACCACTTTGTTGCTGCGCTTCTCGCCTATAAACATAGGCGTCGGCACTTGCGCCTCGTGTCAACGCAAACTTAAATCACTATAGGTATAAAAAAAATAAAAAAAAGAGAGAG
>DOCA01000014.1 GCA_003503995.1 Holosporales bacterium | reverse complement strand
TTGAGCACAGACTTTCTAAAAGACCACCCTCCCTTTGAAGATCATGCTGAAAAGTTTTTGCGCTTTATCGGAAAAGACCGCCTGATCATTCATAATGCTCGCTTTGATATGAAGTTTTTAAACGCAGAGCTTGAATGGTGTAAGCGCGATCCTATTCCTGTTAAACAAGCCTTCGATACCTTAAAGCTTGCTCGAGAGAAATTCCCAGGATCTCCTGCTAGCCTAGATGCTCTTTGTAAACGCTATAAAATTGATAACTCAAACCGTACATTGCATGGCGCCCTTCTGGATTCGGAGCTTTTAGCTGAAGTGTACCTCGAACTTATTGGAGGCGCACAGCCAGACTTTATAGGGGAAGGTACTTCCGAACAAGAAGAAAAAAAAGCTCAGCTCATTAACGTCATTGAACGACAAATTAGGAAAGCAAGGGAATTTGATTTATCACCCCATGAGCTTGAAGAGCATAAAGCGTTGCTAGAAAAACTTAAGAGTCCCATTTGGACTAAAAAGGCCTCATAATTTTTTTCAGGAGTACCCTATGAATACATCAACCACAATTGCTTTAGAAACGCCTTTAGCAACGCCTTCTTTTTGGAAAAGTGACCGCCTTAAGCAAAATACGCAAGGTGTCATTTGGAAGCTCTTAGCTTGCGCTGGTTTTGCAGGCGTTAATGCTTTTGTGCGCTATTTAACAGGAGGAGCAGGTGGCATTGAAAACCCCCTAACACCTGGAGTTGTTGCTCTTTTTCAAAATATTTTTGGATGCCTCATTATGCTCCCTTTTGTTTTAAAGGATGGCATTAGGAGTTTTTCAACAAAATACCCCTTCACCCATCTTATTCGTGTTATTGCAGCCGTTTTTGGTATTGTTAGCTTATACACAGCTTTTTCAAAAATGCCCATGGCTCAGGCCGTTGCCCTTCAATTTACAGGTCCCATTTTTTCAATCATTGGGGCAAAGCTCTACTTAAGTGAAAAAATTGGGGGCTTGCGTTCTTTAGGTATCATACTGGGTCTTATTGGTGCTTTTATCATAACAAGGCCCGATAAGGCTTTTTTAGGCACAAATATCAACTATCAAAATCTTGCCATGCTTCTTCCTATTGCCTCAGCCATTCTTTTTGCCATTGCAAAACTCTGCTCTCGAAAACTAGGCGCTGCTGGAGAAAAACCCCAATTGCTGGCTCTCTACCTCCTCTTTTTTATGATTCCCGTTTCAGGATTTTATGCTCTTTATGATTGGAGAACCCCCAACACTCAACAACTTCTTATGCTTATTGCTCTGGGAGGGTGTGGCTGCTTAGCGCACTACGCAACGGCAAAGGCTTATTCTCTGGCAGAAGTTGTTTTCTTAACGCCTTTTGGATTTGCAAGATTTGTCTTAACAGGTGCCATCGGTTATGTTCTTTTCTCTGAGTTCCCAAGCAATGAACTTGTCTGGTACGGAATAAGCTTTATTGTCTTAAGTGTTTTTGCCATGACATATGGAGAGATTCATTTAAAAAAACAAAAAACACCTGCCCCTTGTTAAAAAGTCATATCTCTATAAAATTAAGATATGTCTGACATCTTAGAACTTTATAACTTTAGCATTCATCGAAATGATATTACTCTTTTCGAACCTGTTTCTTTGACAATTGAGCGGGGACAAGCTTATGAACTAAGAGGGAAAAATGGCATTGGAAAAACATCTCTACTTGAAACGCTTTCTGGATTAAACACGTCCTTTAAAGGAGACTTTACTCTTAATCAACCTTATCTTTATATCTCTCAGCACCCCCCTTTTAATCAAGAGGAAACCCTTTTAGAAAATCTGTCCTTCTGGGCTGCGTTTTGGAACTACCCTGAATCTCTTCATCAGGCTCTTACAACATGGGGTCTTAAAACTCTATCTCACCTGCCTCACAAACATCTTTCTCAAGGGCAGCAACAGCGTGCTAACCTTGCTCGGCTTTCTTTAAAACCTGCTCCTCTTTGGTTATTAGATGAACCAACAGCAGCACTCGATCAAGACAGCATAACTGTTTTCCAAAGCGCACTCGAAAGTCATCTCCAACAAGGAGGTGGAGCCCTAATTGCTACCCATCATCCCCTTGACCTAACACAACAAATCATCCTCAAAGCTCCAAAAATAGACTCTTCTGCGTCTCCCTTAAAGGCTGTGGCATGAAGCATTTCCAACTATTTTTTAAAAGAGATATAAAGCAAGTTTTTTTAAACCCAAGGCTCCTTATTTTGCCTTTAGGCTTTTTTGCTGTGAGCTTTTTTTTGCTTTACTTCACAACTGCCTTAAATACCACCACCGAACAATCAATAGCTCTTTATTGGGTTGTTTTTACCCTCAGCACGACGGGCGTTTTAGGGCAAAATATTGCCCAAGATTATGATGGAGGCTTTTTACAAAGTCTCCAAAGCGAGAAAAAATCACTGCATTCTTATATTGCCTCAAAAGCCCTAAGCTTGATGTTTAGTTGGTCTCTTTCTTTCTGGGCGTTTTTGATGGGCCTTCAACTCTTGCACAATAAAATGACTCCTCATTTTGCCTTACAGAGTTTTATGATCATTGCGTCCCTGTCAGGTGCCCTTAGCTTTTTATACTGCTTGTTTGATGCCCTTTTTCTAAAAGCAAAAAGATCTCCGCTCCTTAGCCTAATTTTACTCGTGCCATTCATCTTGCCTCTTTTGATTCTCAGTCTCTTGAGTCTTGAGCAAAGAGAGCTCATGGCTCTACTACCTGTCTTGGGGTATGCTTTGTTTTTAGCCTTAGGAAGCTTCTTTCTCACTCAAAAAGCCTTGAACTCTCACTAAATATATAGTGATTTAGGTTTTGCCCCTGCAAATGACCGGAGGCGCAAGCGACGACGGCTATATTCCATAGCTTCGGAGCGCAGGAACAAACGGTCAGTGCAAAGATAATTTACTATAGTCTTTTCCAGCTATTTTTCGTTAAACTCTTGGTCAAACACATCCCCCTCTGTGTCTTCTTCATCGATCCAATTGTCATCTCTGGTCAAACTTGTTTCCTGGGATGGAAAGAGTTGGCGAGTTATTCCAGGTGTAATAATAGAAAAAGGATTGGCTGAAATTTCAGGTTTATCCTTTCGACCGGCAATGTAAAATGCAACGGAAAAAAGCCCTTCATTCTTCCCTCCTGAAATCACTTCACCAATCAACGGGATTTTTGAAACTAATGTGTTAACAACGTACAAGGGAATCATTGTGCCCTGAAGGTTAAGGCGCCCCTTATCTCCCTTCTCAATTTCACCACTCAAATTAAACCCTATGGAAATCCCATGTGCTCGACTTGCGTGAATTCTAAAGGCCTTAGAAGAGGCACCAAATCTCATCTTCAGCAATTTAAACTTCATCCCCTCACCACTTGTCAATTCCGCACCTCCCGTTGGAAATAGTGAGAAAATTCGTGTTAAGAGTGGTGCTTTTAACAAGGTGAAGTCTCGTACTTTCATCTTGCCCACCCACTCTTTTTTTCGGAATGCCGGATCGTGATAAGCAATGAGCTTCAACCTTCCACCCCGTATATTATCAAAAATATCCAAAGCTCTTAAGAAAGCTCCTCCTTGCTCTGTTTGAACACGCAATTTCCGAAGAGCCCCTTTTTTTGTTTGATAAATTTGAGCAAACACATCGCGTTTTCCTTTAACAGCCTCCTCCGTTAGGCCCGTGTAGGATAAATTTTGAACCAATCCCTTTT
Organism: Holosporales bacterium; assembly: GCA_003503995.1. GTDB lineage: Bacteria > Pseudomonadota > Alphaproteobacteria > Caedimonadales > UBA9215 > UBA9215. Next base: position 5,442 of record DOCA01000014.1, on the reverse strand, counting down.
CAAGAAAGAGAGTGAGCTTATTATTGAGTAGCCCTAACTCTTTTCCAAAAACAACTTTTTGAGCCTCAAATTCTACCCGCATAGGCTCAGCATCAATAGGATGTTCTTTCAAATGTTGAGGATTAGAAAGCTCAGTTAAATCCGTATCCATAAAATTTTTAAGATCAATCTGCCCTGCTGTTAAATCAAGAAAACGCGCACCATTTTTATGGAGTAAATAAGTTGCCTTTAGAATATTCTTTTCCTTATGGGACCACACTAAATTGAGTGTAGATAAAGCTCCGTCCTCTGAAGAAAAATCAGCGCTACCACCTACAACCCATTGATTTTCATCTTTAAAAGATACTTTTTCTATACGTCGTAAACGCCCTTGTTCATAGACACCATCCACTACAAGAGTGCTCGGAATGCCAAAGTCTTTTTTATAAACAAGAGTGTTTACCTCAGCACCTTTCAAATTAATAGTCAAAGCGAGTGTTCCTCGTTTTTTTGCATCACTTTGATAGTGCAAACTCAACGGAGCCGTCCCTTTAAAGAAGACATCCGCTTCATGCCATAATTTAGATAAAGATGTAGGAGTTAACTGTGTTTGAACCTTTAAATCAAGAGCATTATTTTTTTCTTGGTGGGTTAAAAGAAGTTGTGATTCCTCACCATTTAAAAAGGCGTGACCTTTAACACTCACTTGCTTAGAGCCAACATTGATCTCTAGGTCTCCTTTTGATAAGACAACATTAAGATTAGCCAAGTCCCTTAAAGTGGCATTAGTTACCTTGGCACTCACGATTGTTTCGATCTTGCTTGTCTCAAAAGGAGAAAGAAGAGGAAACGTCATTTTTAACTTAGCTTGTGTTTGTCCTGTTGATGTTTCTGGATCAAGACCATAATCTTTGGCATATTCAAGAGGTTTGTGATCAATGAGGGATAAAACATCTCCAAGGCCCCCAACAATATTAACATCAAGAGCAAGGTGAGGGACTTTATCAGAAAACTTCCCAATAAAAAGCTCTCCAGATGAAATCTTCAACCCATGTGTTTCTCCACCTTTAATTTCTATATCAAAATGCTCCGCATCAAAATGCGCTGTTGCCATCAATTTATTTATTTTAGGCATTGTTTCAACATAGCTTAACAGAGCATTTTGCACTTCAATTGTCCCTGATAGACTATCTAGGGTGAAAAAAGTTTTTTGTGCTGAAAAATCAAAATGACTCTTCATAATGAGAGATGCTTTTGGAGAAGTTCCTTCCGTAATATTCTCTGTAATCCATTCACGGGCAGAGTTAGCGGCCCCTTTTGGCCACACTTTTGCTAGGTCTTTAAAGGGAATTTTTCGGACAGTTACATGGGTTTCAAGATGCAGCTGATCCATCTTCTCATCAATGGTACCTCGCGTAGAAATAGACATTGGAATATCTTGGACCGAGGTTTCCAATTCTTTTATGGTAAATTGCTTCCCTTTTAATTCTCCCTCAAAGGCAAGCTTTGGAAAGAGGAGAGGAGCATTCCAATAAGCAGATTGAGTCACGTCGGCATTACACAACGTCCCTTTCAAATAAGCCGCATGTTCGCCTGTCTTTAAAGAGTAGCTATAAGAAAGAGTTGAAGATAAATCTGTAAACGTAAGGTTTTGTAAAAAAACTTCCGGCACAATATCATCAAACGTGTCTGAGTCGAAACCAGAAACAGTAATACTTACACCAATATCGCCTACGTTCTCTTGATAAGCAATATCAGTTATAATTTCCCCTGCTCCTCCTTGATTTTTCGCGGATATTTTACCTTGAATCGTCACAGGAGAGACAGACCTTTGGGCAATACGAGCTGATAAATCAAAAATAATAGGCGTTTTTTGAGATTTAATCTCAAGGGTACTATCGGTCACTAATACGCTTTTTAAATCTAGGGTTTTCTTTAAAAGGTTATTAATGATCTTAAAACTAAGATTAGCCTTATAACGGTCTTCGCTTACTTCTCCCTTAAAGGAATGAATGGTAATTCGAGCGCCTTCAATCACTACTTCTTCAGGCACAGCCTTTAATTGTAAAAGTTTTTTTAAACCAAAATTGCACTGCACCTTTTCTAAGAAGGCTTCTCGGGTTTTCTGATGACCTTGAGCATAGCGAATATTCAAGCCTTCCAAGCGCAGTGGAGAGTCAACAGACTCCCAAGACAATTGGAGGGTTTCAAAATCAAGGGTATCAGATTTTGTCAGAACTTTTTCAATAATGCTGGATTTTAAGAAGTCTAAGTTAAGGGGCCCCCGAGACAGCTGAAACAACAAAATGCCAACGGCAAGCACAATGAGAAAAAAAAGACCTCCAAAAATAAGAGAGAGAATAGTAAAAAAGCGTTTCAAAAGAGGGCTCAATTTGTCCAGTTGTTTTTCAGCATATCATGTTTTTCAGTTTTATTCCCCCTTTAAGCTCAAAAGTATTATGGTCCAAAAGAGTCTTTTTCAAAGCTTCTTATAGGAGACTTTCCCGCAAGAGTTCAATCTCTAACCATTCTGTCTCATACGCCTCTTTTTGAGATTTTGCGCTCTCTAACTGGAGGGCTAAGTCCTGGGCTTTTAAAGAGTCGCGCTGATAAAGACTCGCATCTCCTAACTGCAGCTCAATATCTGCAATAACTTTATCAAGGGCCTCTATTTTTTTTGGTAACTCTTTTAAGGCGTGTTGGTGCTTGAAAGTAATCTTGGTTGGGCGCTTCTTTTCTTTCACCACGGGCTTTTTCTCTTTTGGACAAACCTGTTCTTTTTTAGGCGGCTTTGCTACGGAAGTATTCTTTTTACTTTGGCGTAGATAATCTTGATAGCCCCCTGCATATTCCTGCACGACGCCGTTTCCTTCCATAACAATGGTAGAGGTTACAACATTATCCAAAAAACTACGGTCATGGCTGACCAATAAGAGAGTTCCCTCAAATTGACACAACATATCTTGGAGGCGATCAAGGGTATCCATATCAAGGTCGTTTGTTGGCTCATCTAGGATCATGAAATTCGAGGATGTTGCTAAGGCTAAGGCCAATAGCAATCGGTTTTTTTCTCCCCCCGACAGCGTATAAATAGGGCTGCGCGCTTGCTCAGGTTTAAACATAAATTCCTTTAAATAAGCAATGACGTGACGCTGTTTTCCTTGGACATCAATATGATCTCCCCCCGTTGGACAAAAGGTTTCCCACAGGGTTTTCTTAAGATCTAAGGTCGCGCGGTTTTGATCCAAATAAATGGGATCCAAACGCTTGCCGATTTTAATTTTACCGCTATCGGGACGCAACTCCCCTATCAACATTTTAAGAAGAGTCGTCTTACCCGACCCGTTAGGACCAATAATACCAATGCGATCTCCCCGCACAATCTGTGTCGTAAAATCTTTTACAAGACATCGGTCTCCATAGGATTTTGAGATATTTTTTGCATCAATCAGAGCCCTACTTGATTCTTCCTTAAGGGAGGAATCCAAGCGCGCCATTTTAAGGTAACTTAACTGCTGAGCTCGTTTATCTCGCAACTCATAAAGACGCTTAAGACGTCCTTGGTTACGCTTGCGCCGCGCACTAATACCGCCTCTTGACCACTGCGTTTCTCGCTCAATGAGCTTTTCTCTCTTGGCTTGGCTCTTCATTTCCTCTTCAACGATTTGTGCAGCCCAGTCTTCAAAATGGGCATACCCTTTGTTCAAAGTTCTAACAAGCCCTTGATCCAACCAAAAAGTTTGCGTTGTGACATTGGCTAAAAAAGTTCGATCATGGCTGATAAGAATCAAAGCCCCTGAAAAAGAGGACAGCTCTTTTTCCAGCCATTGAATGGTTTCCACATCCAAATGGTTTGTGGGTTCATCTAGCATTAAAATATCAGGCTCTTGAGCCATGGCGTGGGCAAGTGAAACACGACGCGCTTCTCCCCCTGATAGGCTCTCCAGAGATTTATCGTAAGAGATGCCAAGGCCATCCAATGCCTGTTCTGCTCTGTAGTGGGTGACGTCCTCTTGATCTTCCACATACTCTAGCGCTGTCTTACTCTTTGGAAAATCTGGCTCTTGGGGCATATAGGCAATGCGCGTGCCCGATTGAATAAAGATGTCTCCATGGTCTGCTTCCACAAGGCCTGCAATCAACTTCATCAACGTTGATTTTCCCGATCCATTTTGCCCCACAATACAAAGGCGTGTATAAGACTCCACAGACAAATTAACCCCCTTAAAAAGCTGAGTCGTGCCTATGGCAAGTTCAATATCTTGGAGTTGAAGAATAGGGGCTGACATGGATTCTCACGCAAAGTTAATGTTTGTTTTATACCATAAACAAAGATGCAACTTCATCCTTTATTTTCCAACGGTCTTTTGCCTCTCAAGCACTCTTAGGGGTTCCCTTGTCAAGGTTGTAAGAGTGGTGCTATAAATAGTTAGAAAATAATCATAATTTCTGCAGGGAAAAGATCATGGTCGCCATTGTTAAAACCGTTGTGTTTCAAGGAATCGAAGCCTTGCCCATCGAGGTCCAAGTGCAAATTGCCTCTGGTCTTCCGTCTTTTGCCATCGTTGGCCTTCCCGATAAAGCCGTTGGTGAATCACGGGAACGTGTTAGAGCCGCTTTGTCGTCCATTGGCTTAGCCCTCCCTCCCAAAAAAATCACCATTAATCTCTCTCCGGCAGATCTTCAAAAAGAAGGAAGTCATTTTGACCTCCCCATTGCCCTTGGGTTGTTGGTTGCCCTTGAGGCCTTAAAAGCTGAAGACATTCAAAACTATATTGCCTTGGGCGAGCTTTCCCTTGATGCTCGTCTCACTTCTGTTTCTGGCGCTCTTCCCTCTGCTTTGATGGCTGCAAGCCTAGATAAAGGAATTATTTGCCCCGCTCAAAATGGTGCCGAAGCCGCATGGGCTCAGGATATTCAAGTTATTGCAGCCCCTGATTTAGTCAGTCTCATTAATCACCTCAAGGGCAAGCAAGTCCTTACACCGCCAGCCCCTTGCGTTGCAGCAAGCAATCATAACATCCCTGATATGTCAGACATTAAAGGCCAAGAAAGTGCAAAACGCGCCCTTGAAATTGCCGCTGCCGGTGGCCACAATTTGCTTTTGCAAGGCCCCCCAGGTGCTGGAAAATCCATGCTTGCTGCAAGACTTCCAGGGCTCCTTCCCCCCTTAAGTCCTCAAGAAGCTCTTGAAGTCACCATGGTCCATTCCATTGCAGGTCAATTGAATCAAGGCCAACTCCTTCAAGAGCGTCCCTTTCGTGACCCACACCATTCAGCCTCACTACCTGCCTTAGTTGGTGGTGGTGCCAAAGCAAAGCCAGGGGAAATTTCTCTGGCTCACCATGGTGTTTTATTCTTAGATGAACTTCCTGAATTCTCGGGCGCTACTTTAGAAACACTTCGCCAACCCCTTGAAACAGGACGTATTATGATTTCAAGAGCGAGTGCCCATGTAAGCTA
>DOCA01000012.1 GCA_003503995.1 Holosporales bacterium | reverse complement strand
AAGCCCCCAATTTTTTCACTTAAGTAGAGCTTTGCCCCAATGATTGAAAAAATGGGACCTGTAAATTGAAGGGCAACGGCCTGAGCCATGGGCATTTTTGAAAAAGCTGTGTATAAGCTAACAATACCAAAAACGGCTGCAATAACGCGAATAAGATGGGTGAAAGGGTATTTTGTTGAAAAACTCCTAATGCCATCCTTTAAAACAAAAGGGAGCATAATGAGGCATCCAAAAATATTTTGAAAAAGAGCAACAACTCCAGGTGTTAGAGGGTTTTCAATGCCACCTGCTCCTCCTGTTAAATAGCGCACAAAAGCATTGACGCCTGCAAAACCAGCGCAAGCTAAGAGCTTCCAAATGACACCTTGCGTATTTTGCTTAAGGCGGTCACTTTTCCAAAAAGAAGGCGTTGCTAAAGGCGTTTCTAAAGCAATTGTGGTTGATGTATTCATAGGGTACTCCTGAAAAAAATTATGAAGCCTTTTTAGCCCAAATGGGACTCTTAAGTTTTTCTAGCAACGCTTTATGCTCTTCAAGCTCATGGGGTGATAAATCAAATTCCCTTGCTTTCCTAATTTGTCGTTCAATGACGTTAATGAGCTTAGCTTTTTTTTCTTCTTGTTCGGAAGTGCCTTCCCCTATAAAGTCTGGCTGTGCGCCTCCAATAAGTTCGAGATACACTTCAGCTAAAAGCTCTGAATCTAAAAGGGCGCCATGCAATGTACGGTTTGAGTTATCAATTTTATAGCGTTTACAAAGAGCATCTAGGCTAGCAGGAGATCCTGGGAATTTCTCTCGAGCAAGCTTTAAGGTATCGAAGGCTTGCTTAAAGGGAATAGGATCGCGCTTACACCATTCAAGCTCTGCGTTTAAAAACTTCATATCAAAGCGAGCATTATGAATGATCAGGCGGTCTTTTCCGATAAAGCGCAAAAACTTTTCAGCATGATCTTCAAAGGGAGGGTGGTCTTTTAGAAAGTCTGTGCTCAATCCGTGGATACCAAAAGCAACTTCTGGCATATCACGGCGAGGGTTCACATAAACGTGAAATTTTTCGCCAGTAACAATATGATTTTTAAGCTCTAAACACCCAATTTCAACAATTCGATGACCAAGATTGGGGTCAAGACCTGTTGTTTCTGTGTCTAAGACAATTTCGCGCATAATAAAACTTTTCTAACTTAGGGAGCTTCATGCCCACAATAAGGCAAAAATAGCCAAAAGTACAAGAAAATAAGCATTGCAAAGTCTTGATGATAGATCGTGTTATGTGTATAAATGGAAAATGATATAAATGTTGGATTATCGAATGTTTGAGAATAGCTTCACATCTCAAAGAAATACAAAAATTTTCTTCTATGGGTTCATTGCTTTAATATCCCTTTATCTTTTGACAAAGGGCGCTGTTATTGCGCCTGATTCTCATGGGTACTTGGCAATGTCCTCCTATCGTTCTTTGGGATATCCTCTTTTTTTAAAAGCCTATCAATTCTTTTTTCAAGACGCATATGGTGTTCTTGTAGCTGTTCAAGTGGGGCTTGGTGTACTGGCTATTGATCATTTTTTGCGCACCTTAAACAGGCACTTCTTCTTTTCTTCTTTTTTATACATGATGATATTTTTGTTTTTATTCTCCCCCTATTTCCTTATTCATGGAATTGGAAATCAAATATTAACAGAGGCGTTATGTTATCCTTTGTTTTTTATGACGCTTTCTTTTTTGATTAAGTTTTTAAGAAGTAATGAAATTCAATCTCTTTTAATAGCCATTGGTTTTGCTCTCTTATTAACTCTGACTAGATCTCAGTTTATATTCCTTTGGCCAGGATTTTTTATTTTAGTAACCTATCTATTTTATAAAAACGGATCACTTGTTTCTTTTTTGGGGAGAACATTGATTTTAGTGAGTGTTATTTTATCGGGTCAAATGATGGAGAGAACTTATAGTTATATTTTAACTGGTTCTTTTAAAGTAGTTCCCTTTGTAGGTTATCAGGCAGTTGTTTTGCCTCTTTATCTTTCAAAGGAAAAAGATGCAGATTTATTTGAAAGCCCACAAGAAAAAGCTTTTTTTAAGGATGCTTATGAAAATTTACAAGAAAAAAGAGCACATATTAATTATATAAATGATATGAACCCTCTGTTTCATTATGACGGGCTGTATAATACTATTTGCCATCAAATTAGTGGAAGAGCAGCCTTAAAACATTTGACTTCTAACCCCTATGTGCGCGATGGGCAACTCATTTCCATAAGCCTAACTTTAATAAAGAACAACTTTTCTTCTTATCTTACGCATTATGTAAAAACTATCATTAACAGCCTTGGGGGGTACTGGAGCTTCTTTGTACTTATGGTGTTTTCTTTCTTTGTGTTTATGAGGAATATCTCACAGCTTTCTTTGGCAAAAGAAACATTTTTAATGCTTTTTATGTTTCATGTTGGAAACTTAATGTTAGTGGCTTTTTTTGAGCCTTTGATTAGCCGATATACCCTTTATACAGCTACTCCCCTTTGGAGTTTTGTTCTTATTTTGTTATGTTCTCTTTTTGTGACAAATAAATTAGAAAAGGCACTTTAAGGTATGTGCGGTATCGCAGGGCTTTATGACCCAAATCATCGATTCAAAAATACTGAAGATATCCTTCAAAAGATGTGTGATCTATTGGTTCATCGAGGGCCAGATGCGCAAGGCATTCAACAAGATCAGGCTGTTACTTTTGGCCATCGACGCCTCTCAATTATTGACATCCAAGAAGCGGCTAATCAGCCAATGTATGATGCCTCAAAGCGTTATCTTTTAACCTATAATGGTGAAATTTATAACTTCAAGGATATTCGCTCTCAATTGGAGCAACAAGGTGTGCGTTTCAAAACAGCTAGCGATACGGAAGTCATTCTTGAGGCATGGGCAAAATGGGGGGTTGAGAGCCTCCAAAAATTTGTTGGTATGTTTGCTTTTGCTCTGTTTGATAAGCACACCCAAGACCTTTTTTTGGTAAGAGATCGTTTAGGGGAAAAACCTTTGTTTTACGCCTATTTTGATGCGAATTCTCCTCAATCAGGCTTGGGATTTTCATCGGGCCTTGCTTCGCTGATGGCGTGCCCAGCTTTTGAAAAACAGCTCAATCCAGCGGCTCTGCAGCACTTTTTATCACTTAACTATACGTTAACCTCTCAGTGTTTTTTCAAGGGGGTGCAAAAGCTACCGGCTGCCCACTATTTGCATATTAAAGCGGGGCAGGAACCTCAGCTTAAACGCTATTGGGATTTGGCCGCTTCTTATCATTCAAAAGATGAAAACATAACAGAAGAAGAAGCATCCGAGGAGCTTAATGTTTTATTGTCTCAGAGCTTGGGCGGACAATTGATTAGTGATGTGCCTTTGGGCGCCTTTTTAAGTGGGGGTATTGATTCTTCAACCCTCGTTGCGGGGATGACCCGTCAATTAAAAGTACCTTCTCAAACACAAACTTTTAGCATTGGCTTTCAGGAAAAAAGCTATAGTGAGATCGAAGAAAGTAAACAGGTTGCAGATTATCTGAAGGTGGATCACCATGTGAAAACGGTAACACCAAATTTAGTGCAAAACCTTATTGATATTGTTGCAAAAACCGATGAGCCCTTTGCAGATACCTCTATTATTCCAACTTACTACCTAGCGGAATTTGCTCGAAAATCTGTGACTGTTGCTTTGTCTGGTGATGGTGGAGATGAGCTTTTTTTAGGCTATGAAACCTATGGAGCGGACAAGCTTTATCAAACTTTCTCAGCTTTGCCACGCTTTTTGTTTAAGGGAGGCCATGCCCTTGCTCAAAAAATTCTCCCAACACAATTTGATAAGGTTAGCTTTGATTATAAAGCAAAACAATTTTTATATGGTTCAAGCCATGATTATAGACGAGCGCATTACTCTTGGCGGGAAATCTTCAAGCCAAGAGAGTTAGAGAAGTTGTTGAAAACGCCAATTGACCCTACACAAAGCGCGTTTGCTGACTTTAATTCTTATTTTGAAGATGTGAAAGACTGCCACCCCCTTGATCAGGCGAGCTATGTAGACATAAAAACATGGCTTGTAGATGATATTTTGGTCAAGGTTGATCGGGCAAGCATGGCTCATTCCCTTGAAACGCGGGCTCCTTTTTTGGATCATCGCTTAGTAGAGTTTGCAGCCCGCCTCCCTGTGTCTTTAAAACTAAAGGGGCAAGAGAAAAAATACCTTCTTAAAAAAAGCCAAGAAAAATATTTACCCCACCAAACTCTTTACCGGCAAAAAAAGGGCTTTAATGCACCCATTTCTCTCTGGCTTAATAAGGAAACAAAGGCTTTAGCAAAAGAGGCTATGTATGGAGAAAAAATGCAACATTTGACCAATAGCTCCATTTTGGATAAGCTTTGGCAAGAGCATGAAACTCAACAGGTAGACCATGGATTAAAACTCTTTGGATTAACCTGTCTTGGCCTTTGGCTAGAACAATGGAAGTAAAAGAAATGACAGAAGTTCTTGTGGAAAACGAAACCTTTTCATCAGCGATTTCCGAGGCTGTTAATTATAATAACTGGGTCGTTGATCTATTCGCGCCTTATTTAGGTGAAAGTGTTTTAGAGGTTGGTATCGGCCATGGCGGTTTTAGTGATATCCTCAACACCCATGGAGTAAAGGATTATGCTGGCGTTGATATTGATCAAAGCCTTGTAGATCACGCGCAAAAAAATCATCCTAACCATACTTATTTTACGGCTGATGTGTGTGAAGATACGTTGCCAGATCGCTTGGGAAAGAAATTTGATAGTGTTATCTGCTTTAATGTTATTGAACACATTCCAGAAGACGATAAAGCCATTAAAAATATGTTGCGTGTTTTAAAACCAGGAGGGCATCTGCTCCTTTTTGCACCAGCTTTTCCTGCTCTTTACTCCGATATGGATACTCTTGCTGGGCATTACCGTCGCTATACAAAAAAGACTTTCTTGCAAGCTGTTCCTGAAGAAAAACGAAGGGATATCGTACGTCTTGAGTATTTTAACCCCATCGGAGGTTTGGGATGGTACGTGAATAAATTTAAAAAATATGACTCCTTAGAAAATGAGTCAATCAACGGACAAATCAAGTTTTTTGATAAGTACGTTCTTCCCATCTCACGGATGATGAACTGTGTTACAAAATCCTTTTTTGGCCAATCAATTGTTGGAATTATAAAAAATGATTAGTGTTGTTATCCCAGCCTACAATGAAGAAAATGCTATTAAAGAAACCATCGACGAAATCAAACTTGTTTTTAAAAACAACAAAATTAAGGAGTTTGAAGTTGTTGTTGTCAATGATGGCTCTTCTGACAAGACTGGTGATATCGCCAAGGCGCAAGGTATCACCGTTGTGAATCATCCTCATAATGTAGGATATGGGCGTTCTTTGAAAGATGGTATTCGTACGGCAAAATTCGATACCATCGTCATTACCGATGCGGATCGAACTTATCCTTTTGATCAAGCACCGATGTTGATCAAAGAATTCCAAAAGGGTTTTGATATGGTTGTTGGAGCTAGAACAGGCAGCCATTATCGCGAATCTTTAATCAAAGCACCCCTAAGAAAAATTCTGAAATTTCTGGTAGAATTTACAGCGAGTCGTGAAATTCCAGATATTAACTCAGGCTTGCGGGTTTTTAGTCGTAAAACAGTTTTAACGTATGTTTCCCACCTCTGTGATACTTTTAGTTTCACAACGTCGATGACTCTTGCTTACATGATGACAGGGCGCTTTGTGAAATACCTGCCGATCCCCTATGAGAAACGTGAAGGGCAAACAAAGGTCAAGTTGGTCAAGGATTCTTTGAGGACTTTGCAATATATTCTGCAGTCTATTAACTATTATAATCCTATTAAAATTTTTATGTTATTCGCGGCCATTTGTTTTTTCTTCTCCCTTTCTGGCTTTTTATTATCAGCTCTTGCGGGTCTAAAAAGTGGATTTTATCTTGGTATTGGCGGTTTATTAGTTTCTTTAGTGATTGTAGGCTTAGGTCTCGTGGCGGATTTACTTAAGCAAATCATGCATAAATAGAAAAGAAGTCCGTGTTAACTCTCGAATTGTTCAGCGATAATACGCTCAGCTAGGGTTTGGTGGGAATCATAAAGAAGCGTTACCGTTTTGCTTTTTGCTTTACAAATATCAACAGCACAGACATTTCGCGCTTCTTGATAGTCTGCTGAAACACTGACAGGTCTTTTTTCTGGTTCAAGAACTTCAAGGCGAATGGCAACATCATCGGGCAACAAGGCCCCTCGCCAACGTCTTGGGCGAAAAGGACTAATGGGCGTCATGGTAATAAGGTTCGAGGTAATGGGTAAAATAGGCCCAGAGGCTGAGAAATTATAAGCTGTGCTTCCCGCAGCCGTTGCAATGATGATGCCATCTCCAATCAGCTTTTCAAGTCTCACACGACCATCAACATGGATCCGGATTTTAGCTGCTTGATGGAGTTGACGAAGAAGGGAAACTTCATTTAAAGCATAAAATGTTTCGCTCCCTTGAGAACAATAACGAGCATCCATTCGCAAAGGAGAAACAACGACACTGAGCGCCTCCTCAATGCGCTTTATCAAAGATTTTGTGTTATAATCATTCATTAAAAAGCCGATGCTTCCCAGATTCATACCAAAAACAGGAGTATCCAGAGCCATAGCCTTATGAAGGGTATGGAGCATAAAGCCATCTCCCCCAAGGGCAACAATTACGTCAGCCTGTTCTATTGGAACAGAACCGTATTGAGAAATGAGCTCTTTATGGGCGATAACCCCCTCTTTATTATATTCATCAACGGTGAAGTGAAGAGCCTGAATTTTTTTTTCTAACATGCTACTTATGACGATGATTGTTTTTTTTTGCGGTGTTTTTTGCGAGAATGAGAGTGTTTTTTATGTTTATGTTGGCATTTCTTAAAGTTTTGGATCAATGATTCCATGAGGATAAAATAATGATTGGGTCCTGCTTGTATGTTGATACCTAATGGATCAGCACGATATAAAGACATTTTAAATTCTTTTGCTAATTTTTGCTCAATGCCTGAGGGGTGTTGAGGGTCAACAAGAATGCAACGAATATCTCGCTTTCTGATGAGATCTCTAATTTTTGAATAGGCTTTTAAGCTTGGTTTATCATGACCTTTAACAGTCTCAGCAGCACTATTCTTGAGCTTGTAGTTATATTCTAAATAAGCGTAAGCGTCGTGAAAAGAAATAAAATGAAAGTGTCTAAGAGATTCTGCCTTACGGTCCAAAGTCTTTTTGAATGCGATGAGTCTTTTAACTAGTCTGTGTGTATTGTCTCGATAGATTTTAGAGTTTTTAAGGTCAATGGCTGCTAAATTCAGGCCGATTTCTTGAACCATTAAGATGGCATTATGAACGTCGAGCCAAATATGGGGATCAATGGTTGTATAATCTTTGAGATATAAAATGCTATCGTCTTTTTTTCTCGTGTTAGGCCCCACACAAGCTTTTTCTAAAATACACCCATGGGAGTTTTTTCGATGCAGGAGATTTAAACCTTTAGTAGACATAAGAGAAATATCACGTTTTTTCTTGCCCGCAATGGGTTTGACCATAAAATGTTCTAACATTGGCCCAATCCAAATGATGAGATCAGATTCTTTAATCAGTTTCACATGGGACGGCGTTAGATTGAAATGATGAGGGTCGGCAGCACCCTGCAGGAGAAGGGTAGGCTCTCCTACGCCTCTCATGACTTCATAGGTAAAAGCATAAAGAGGCTTGATGCTGACAACAACCTTAGGTGCATCTGGATTTTGGGTAACCTTAGCCTGAACTTGAAAGCTCATAAAAATTACCAACAGATAAGTCATAATTTTACGGGATTTAAGCATCTTCGCCTCAGTTTAAATAGATACATTTCTATCCTATAGTAACAAAGAATTGCTGAGAAATATCTATTAATTTATAGGAACCTCTGGAAAAGCCTTCTTTCTTGCTTTGGCTTTCATCCAAACATAAAAGGGAAAACCAGAAAAAACAAATATCATGCCCATGAAAACAGCGCTTTCACCAGCACCTGCTGTTATCACAATGGTAAAAGCAAAAGCAATAAGGGTAACAACGATAGAGCGTGCATATTGTATTTTAGTCAGGCTATATGGCTTGGTCACGAGGAAATAAAGTTCTGCTAAACTTGAATAAAGATAAGGCAAAAGAACGGCAAAGGTCGAGACAATAGCAATGGTTGTGAACTGATCAATTAAATTAGCCTGATTGTTCATATAAAGCATAGCGGTCATAAGTGCCCCTGAAATGAGTAAACTTACATAGGGCGTGCCTTGTTTGTTTGTTTTTGCAAAGAATTTGGGGAACAAATCGTCATCGGCTGCAGCCTTAGGGACTTGGGCCTGAATCAATATCCATCCGTTGAGCGTTCCAAAAATAGCGACCAAAGCACTCAAGGAAATAAGGGGCACAGCCCAACTGCCAAAGATAATACCAGCAGCTTCCGCAAAAGGAGCATGGGAATTTGGTAAATCAAGGGGGGCAATAATTCCGATGATAACAGTCATAGTCCAAATATAAATCACGGCAGAAATGACAGTTCCAAGCACCGTTGCTCGTGGAATAGTTTTTTGAGGATCTTTGACATTGCCTGCGGGAATGGTCGCTGATTCAAGGCCTAAGAAGGAATAAAGAGTTAAGGCTGCAACAGTTCCAAGGGCTTTTAGAAAAGATTCATTGCTAGGATTAATGACCTCAAAATGGTCTGGGTTCATGTGAAAAATGCCAAAAACCGCAATAGCAGCAAGGGGAATAATTTTTAAAATGGTTGTGATAAGTTGAACGATACCAGCATTTTTAACACCAGATACGTTAATGAAGGTTAAAAGCCATACAATACCAGCTCCGACAAGGAAGGACAGCTCCAGATTTGCTTTCAAAATGGGGAAAAAGATAGAAAGATAGCTAACGAAAGCTGTTCCAAGACCTGCCGTTGAGGCCCAATTCCCCATCCAGTAACTCCACGCCATTTGAAATCCAACAAAATCACCAAAGGCTTCACGGCTATAAGCATAAGGACCACCAGTTTGAGGGTGACGTCTGGCAAGCCTAGCAAAAACAAGGGCTAGAAAAATCGCTCCAACAGTTGTGAGCCCCCACCCAAGAAGACCTGTGACACCATAAACGCCAAGGCTAGCTGGCAGCATTAAAAGCCCCGCACCAACGATATTACCTGTGACAAGAGATGTTGCACGCCAAAGTCCTAGTGTTCTTTGAGGAGCCTGTTGGGAAGTTGACATAAAACTTAGCCTAAAATGGTGTTAGCGGTAAAACATACCTTATGTGATAAAAAGAGGAAATGTCAAATTATTTCCTCTTTTCGTATTTAATGGATCATAGGTCAATTGCTTTTAGTTTTCCCAAGGTAGGACAACCCACGTATCTTGTGGGACAGCTTTGGCGTAAAAGTCTGTGCTTTCTGTGCCGGCCGGTTTTGCGTAAACAACGGCAAAAACACTTTTAGGAAGGGATTCTCTTATTTTAGCAAGAGTTTTACCAGAATCAACCAACTCATCAATCACAAGCCAACGTCCTTCTAAGTCTTCAAATTTTGAGTAAACGTCAAACTCCCCTTGTTTTTTTTTGGCATCGTCATAGCTATATAGGGAAAAGGAAACAATTTTTTTGATGTTAAGTTCATGGGCAACGATAACCGCAGGAATATAGCCACCACGAGCTACAGCAACGATACCTTCAAAGGGCCCCTGGTCTTTTAATTTCTCAGCAAGGTCTTTTGAATTTTTTGCAACATCTTCCCAACTGATGTAGTGTTTTCCATCGGAAGAAGGCTCTTTAGCTTGAACAGAACAGAAAAAAGTGGATAAAGTTAAAAGAAAAATTGAAAAAAGTTTCATAGGGACTCCTGAAGTTGCTTATCATTTTTTAAAATGCGATGATAGGCTTTTAAAGCATATATCTTTGGAAACGTAAATCCATTTTATGTTTTGGAAGAAGGATTTTTGAGAGAAAAGTAGCAGGGGCTATGTTTTAAAAGATCTCTACGCGGATGCTTCCCAAGGAAATTTCGTCACACGACATTCTGCATCAAAATCCCGTTTGCCAATGTTTCCTTTTTCAAAGGCTGTCATGTCCTTATAGGCTTGCTCGCAAACAGCTTTTGGAGGGAGAGATAGATTATCAATACCCGCGGAAAGAGCTGCTATTTGTACTTTGCAGGCTTCTTCTAAAAAGAGCATATAAAACAAAGCTTCTTCTTGGGTTTGCCCGCAGGTCATCGTGCCGTGATTTTCAAGCATCATGGCTTTGTTATTGGGTCCTAGATCTTTTGCAAGATTGATCCCTTGATTGTTGGTGTCTAAGTTTAAAGCATCATATCCATGATAGGAAAGGCGGTTGTAAAAATGAAAAGCAAATTGAGACAAAGGAAGGAGTCCTTGCTTCATGCTTGAGACTGCAACGCCGGCAGTTGTATGGAGATGAAAAATGGCATTAATATCGGGGCGAGCTTTATAAACAGAACTATGGATAACATAGCCCGTTTCATTAAAAATGGTTTCGTCCCCTTCAAGGATGTTGCCATTAAAATCAACTTTGATCAGCCTGCTAGGAGTAACCTCTGAAAAGAGGAGGCCGAGAGGATAAATGTAATAAGCGTCTTCCCCTGGTAGTCTTGCGGAGAGATGAGTATACGTTCGATCATCCATGCCTTTTTTTGCAAAAATATAGTAACAACGTGCCAATGTTTCTTTTAAACATTCAGCAGCGTTTGTTGTTTTGAGGTTATAAACAGCAGGAGAGAAGCTAGCCATAATTTTGCTCTTTCATGTATCCGTTTAATTAATTAGGAAATGGCTTGGTTCTTTTTGGCTGTATCCTCAATGGCGGCTTTCATCATTTGTTTCATAATGCCATTTCGAGCTAAAAGATCAGCGCGCTCATTTCCAGGGTGCCCTGCGTGGCCTTTAATCCAATGCCAGGTGACGTCTTTTTTATCACAAATGGCTACGAGTTCTTGCCAAAGATCTTGATTTTTCACAGGCTTGTTGCTGGCGGTTTTCCAGTTATTCTTTTGCCAGTTTTTAACCCATGAGGTAATTCCATCTTTTACATAAGTGCTATCCGTATGAATATGCACTGCTTTTTTGGATTTAAGGACGGCCTCAATGGCTTTTATGGTTGCGAGCATCTCCATGCGATTGTTGGTGGTATGATCTTCTCCACCAAACAGTTCACGGGTTTCGTCGTTCTCTTTGATGACAGCCCCCCAGCCCCCAGGTCCTGGATTACCGCTACACGCACCGTCGGTATAAATCTGAATGTCGTCCATCGCTTTTTTCTTTCATTGTTACCCTTGAAAAAAGGGTTCTAAATTCCTAGTATGTTACTCATCAACTTATACCACTGAGCTTTTTTTCACAAGAAGGTCCTTTTTACAAGAGAGAAAAAATATGAGTAATGCCCCTTATGCTGTCGATGTTGAAGAAGGAAAAATATACTCTTGGTGCACCTGCGGCTTTTCACAAAAACAGCCTTTTTGCGATGGGTCCCATAGAGGTCAAACAGAGCAACGTTCACTGAAATGGACGGCTCCTAAAACTGGAAAAGTTTACCTGTGTGGATGCAAAGCCACAAAAAAGCCTCCTTTGTGTGACGGTTCCCATAATATGTAATTTTCTTTAGACTATCCCCTTTTGAGGTAGTCGATGCCTTCTTCCTTGAGGTACTCTTCATAGGATCCAAGGTGATCATTCAGACCTTTTGAGGTTAGGGCAATGACCCGTGAAGTAACCTTACTAACAATATGCCTATTATGGCTCACAAGAATGAGTGTTCCTTCATAGGCTCTAAGAGCCTTGATAAGCGTTTCAACGGATTCAAGATCCATGTGGTTGGTTGGTTCATCGAGAATAAGGAGATTGCCTTTTTCAAGCATAACGCGGGCCAATAACAAGCGTGCTGCTTCTCCTCCGCTTAAGGTTAAGATGTTTTTCTCCACGTCACCCTTGGAAAAAAGAACCTGCCCTAAAACGGAACGGACCTCTGAGGTTGTTGATTGAGGAGAGGCATCCATAAGCCAATGATAGACGGATGTGCTTTCTTTTAAGGCTTCGTGGTGATCTTGAGCAAAGTAAGACGCTTTAACGGCATGACCCCATTCAAATTCCCCTTGATCGGCTTGGTGCTTTTCCATCAAGATTTTCAAAAGAGTTGACTTTCCAATGCCGTTTGGACCGATAAGCGCTAGCTTTTCCCCCCGTTGGAGCTCAAAAGAAACCTTGTTAAGAACTTGTTTTTCTTCAAAAGCTTTTGCAATATTGCGCACTTTTAAAACTGTTTTTCCGGAAGGGCGCTCTATCTTGAAATTAAACCCAGGAGAAATGCGAGAGGTTTCTTTGACTTCAGCAACTTCGATTTTCTCAATCATGCGCATGCGTGACTGGGCTTGTTTTGCTTTTGAAGCTTTTGCCTTAAAACGATCCACAAAACTTTGCATCTTTGCAATTTTGCGCTCAGCACTAAGCTTTTCATGCTCTCGTTGCTCGCCCAAGGCATTCTTTTGATGGACGAATTTATCATAATTTCCTGTAAAAGGAGCAATCTCACCATAATCAATATCAAGGATGTGCGTTGAAAGATTATTTAAAAAGTCCTGATCGTGCGAAATAAAAACAAGGAGGCCTTTAAATTCCTCGATCAAATACTGTTCAAGCCATGCGATAGAGCGAATGTCCAAGTGGTTGGTTGGTTCATCAAGTAAAAGCACATCAGGCTGATTAAAAAGCGCTTGGGCAAGAAGGACTCTTAATTTATAACCACCAGATAATGT
>DOCA01000162.1 GCA_003503995.1 Holosporales bacterium | reverse complement strand
CGCGTCTACCAATTCCGCCACAGGGGCACTATAGAAAGTTCGCCAAAAGAGTCTTTTGCAGAGCTTCCTATAGTTCAGTACTATAGCGAAAAAAGCCACAGAATCAATGAAAATTATCGATTCTTTGAAAAAAGCCTTTATAGTATCTATACCCTTCTCTTTGTTAAGGAAAAAGACTAATGACCTCTAGCACCGCTGTGATCACGCAAACTACCCCTTTGAGTGAATCACCCATTTCCCCAAACTCTTTTAGAAGTCTTTCCAATTGGCTTTTTTTGACCGCAGGTTTTGTGATGATTATGGTGATTTTAGGAGGGCTGACACGTTTAACAGGATCAGGACTTTCCATGGTGGATTGGCGTCCTGTAACAGGCTTTTTACCTCCTCTTAATGAGGCGCAATGGCAAAGTGTCTTTGATCTTTATAAGGTTTCTCCTCAGTATCATAAAGTTAATTTCGGCATGAGCCTTTCTGAGTTTAAGGGTATTTTTTGGTTGGAATTCATCCATCGTTTAGGGGGTCGTTTTATTGGGGTTCTCTTTCTTGCACCTCTTTTATATAGCCTTTTGAAAAAAGACCTTCGCTCGTGGAGTTTTAAAATTCTAGGAATTTGGATTCTTGGTGGTCTACAAGGGGTGATGGGGTGGTACATGGTGAAAAGTGGCCTTGTAGATGAACCTTGGGTTAGTCCCTTTCGACTCTGTGCTCATTTGCTGCTCGCTTTTCTAACCTGTTCTTTGTTGTTCTGGTCTGGGCTGGTGTTGCGTTCCCAATACCAACAGAAAAACACACTCAAACCCCAATTTTTTCAGAGTCTTAAATCTCCAAAGGCCTTGGCCACTTTGATACTTGTTGTGCTGACCATTTGTTATGGTGCTTTTGTTGCCGGTATGAAAGCAGGGCTCATTTATAATACGTTCCCTCTCATGGGAGAAACATTTATCCCATCAGAAATTTTATTCCATACCCCTTGGTATGAGAACTTTTTTATGAATCCTGTGACTGTGCAATTTATCCACCGTGTGCTGGCGATGCTCACATTGGGGGCAGTTTGGTGGCATGGTATTGGAACTTTGAAAACTACATCATCCGACCTTGAGAAGAAGTGGATCGTTAGCTTGCTCGGATGGTCTCTAGTTCAGGTTATTCTTGGGATTTCAACGTTGGTTTTGCAAGTCCCTTATGACCTAGCTGTTGCTCATCAAGCTGGTGCCTTGATTTTGCTGATGCTCTTTTTGGGGACTCTATATCATAAGGCAACGTAATCAATACACCTTAAGGCGTTTTTGCTTCAAGGGTATAAAGTTTCCAACGACGTGCAAACAGGTAAGTTAAAACACAAGCAACAATAGCAGGAGGCCCATAGGCAGCACCAAAAACTTCCATGACAAAGGCAATAGCAGCTAAGGGGACTTGAACCACGGCAACAAGGGCAGACGCAAGGCCAGCAACCACAAAAACGGCTACGTTGGCTTCAAGAGGATACCCTAGTACGAGAAGAGTTTGATAGATAGCAGCACCAGAAATACCGCCCAAATACATAGCGGGAACCAATGCCCCAGCACTTCCTCCAGCCATTAGGGTAAATCCCGTTGCAAAGGCTTTTGCCACAACCAGTAGGAACAAAACCCACCATATGTTTAGAAGAGGGTTCCCCTCACCGGCCATCACTTGAATAATAGTTTCTTCAGAAACGCCCAGAACATGCTGTGGCTCAAGACCGAAGCCGAACCAAATACCAAGGCCAATAGCACCTGTACAAATCGCGCCAATAATAGGTCGCAGAACTCCTGGAAAGGGTTTGATCATTTTTTTGAGATGTTTGAATAAAAAGGCAATACCCAAACTCGCAGGAGCGCTGCAGATAAGAGCAATGGCGCAGACTTCCATGTATTCTTTTAATGAATAGGAAAAGTGACGGGCGCGAGGGGTAAAAAGAGGCTCAAAATTAAGAAAGTGGTTGTTGAGGGCATAAGCAACAATCGCACCAAGTAGCGAATACATAAGGGGGCGATAGAGAACGCGAGCATTGTAAACAATTTCTGCAGCAAACAAGGCAGATGTCATGGGAGCATCAAGCAGTGTTGCTACAGCGGCCGACATGCCAGCCATTTGGTAAATACGTAAATCATCTGGTTGAGGTATTCTAAAAAGCCGTGACCAGCCGGCCCCAATGCACTCTCCAATGGGCACAACGGGTGCCTCAATTCCACCACTTCCGCCACTTCCAACGGTAAGGGAGGTTAGAATGGCTCGTCGAATGGCTTGTAAAAAGTCTGGTTTTTTATAGCGAGATTGCTCTTTTGTGTCTCCGCTTTCATAGGTGGCGTGGAAAAATTCAAGAGACCTTGCCATACCATCCCCTTCAGAGGTTTGCCAAGAGGGAATACGGAGCAACAGCCCTCGTATAAGGGCGGCTGCCAGCAAAACAACAAAAATAACATAGGCTTGATGGGTTAAGTCGTGACTCTCTTCTTTTGACTTTTCAGCCTTGGCTTCCACACTTAGGTCTGTATGGAGGGCAGAATGCCCTTCAGTTTGTGTCGGGGAAATTTCTTCCATTCCTTCAAAACTAAGGCTCTTTTGGCCATGGCCACCCTTCTCTTCATAGAGCTCTGCAAAGGGAGTGAAAAGATAGTCTGATCCAAATTTTATGGAATAGCGAACACCTGTTACAAGGGTCCATGTCGTTGCTGCAATAAGGGCAACAATGAGAAAATTCCGAAAAAGGTGGGACCATGTTTCATAAATATTAAAAGAAGCGTCTTTTTCAACACTTGCTCGTTGAATCGATGCGTCAGGACCGCCTGCCATGTTTTAATCTCCCTGTTTAAAAATATTCTATGGTTATTGTATAATAATTTTGGAAAGACTCCTAGACAGTATATAATCTGTCATTTATTGATTTTTGAATGTTTTTTCTTTTATTATAATCCGTTTTGTTTTATTTTTTGGGTTGAGCTGCTAGAGGCACCGCTTTTTTATGTCCGCTCATGCGGTGAAGAAGCATACTAATACGGCGGTTTTGATCAGAGTGAGGATCGTCTTTGACCAATGGCTCAGTCGCAGCTCTCCCTTTAACAAAAATAATGCGCTCAGAATTTAGGCCAGATTTTATCAAATGACGCCTAGCTGAATTAGAGCGATCAGAAGATAGCTCCCAGTTGCTATAATCTTTACGGTTTTTGTACGGTTTAGAATCGGTGTGCCCGGTAATAGAAATTTTATTGGGTAGTTTCTTTACAATGCGTGCTACTAATTTGAACAGCTTAATGGTATGGGGTAAGGGTTCTGCTTCTCCAATTTTAAACATAGATGTTTTATCTCGATCAACAATTTGGATGCGAAGTCCTTCAGGAGTTTCGTCAATAATCAAGTTTTTGGCGAGTTCTTTGAGTTCTGGATCTTCTTGGATAGCTTGTTTTAGAGCTTCTTCGACTTCTTTAAAGTTCTCCTTTTCAAGCTTTTCAACTTCTTTATCCTGCATGCTCAAATCGGGTTTAGTAGCTTCTGAGCTTAAAAGGGATTCATCTAATTCTTGAACAAGGGTCTTTTTAAGTTGATCACCATCTTGCTCGGAATTTTCAGGAATTTGAACAAGGCCTTTTTTACCATTGGCTTGCCCATCTGTTTGTCCCTCTCCTTTTGTAACACTATCTTCCAAGACACCTTCGCTGCTTAGGGTGAGACCAGCTAAAACACCCCCACTACCACCAGCCCCTGTTAAGTTCCCAGGAGGACCAAAATAGTTTGAAATTCCACGTTTTTGTTCTTCCGAGGTTGAGCTTAAAAGCCACATCATTAAAAAGAAAGCCATCATAGCTGTCACAAAGTCAGCATAAGCAACTTTCCACGCCCCTCCATGGTGGCCATGCCCTTCAACTTTTTTAACTTTCTTAATAATGGGGCGGGGCTCTTCGGCCATTTAGCTACCTTATTATCTTTTATACTTTCGGGAGATTTTCCACATGTCCTTCAACATCATAAAAGCTAGGCCGTTGATGGGACATTAAGGATTTTCGAGCAAACTCTAGAGCAACAGCTGGCGCAAACCCGTTCATATAAGCTAACAAACCAACTTTGATGCAGCTCAGCATTTTGGCATCTTCTTCATAAACGGCATTTAAATTCTGAGCAATGGGGCCAACGATACCGTAGGCTAAAAAGACCCCTAAGAAGGTTCCAACAAGGGCACTACCAATCATACGACCGAGAATTTCTGGGGGCTTATCAATGGAGGCCATGGTTTTAATAATACCAAGAACGGCAGCCACGATCCCAAGAGCAGGAAGACCATCTCCAAGGGCCGCAAAAGCCCCTGCTATTTGATGATCTTCTTTGTGGTGAACGTCTAGCTCTTCGTTAATGAGATCTTCCATTTGGTTGGGGTCATCGGAACCCATGGTCATCATGCGGAAATAGTCACAAATAAAATCAACAATATGATGATCTTCTAAAAGCCTTGGGAAGTTTTTAAAAATTTCGCTTTCTTTGGGGGCTTCGACGTGGCTTTCAAGGGCAAGCATTCCTTTGGCCTTTGCAAGCTTAAAGAGCATGTACATAAGGCTCAAGAGATCAAGAAAGTCCTCTTTTTTATAAGTAGGGCCTGCCAAAACTTTTTTAAACCCACCCGCAAGTTCTCCGAGAACTTTTTTTGTATTCCCAATCATCATAGCCCCAATACCCGCTCCTAAAATGGTGCCAAGTTCATGGGGAGTGGCCGCAAGAATAATCATGATATTACCACCAGCAATGATGTAGATCACAAAGACGCAAATAAACACAACAGCTATGCCAGGGATGAACACGAGAGATTATCCTTTATTTTCTAGTGCCTTTCTTAGCTTCCCAGACGTTGTTAGCTGCTCCTAAACTATGAAACATAGTTGTTGGTTGCTCTTTCCTAGACCGGTGCATATTTAAAAGCACTCTATTATTCTTCTTTATCATTGTAGCGCGTTTTAAAGCCGCCTTGAAGAGTAATCCGACCAATAAAAAAGGACCTTTTAAAATAAATTAAAAGATCCTTTAAAAACAAATACTTAAAAGAAGGTGTCTAGTTGATTGAAACGAGCTCAACATCAAAAACGAGAGTTGCGCCACCAGGAATGACATTTCCAGCGCCGTGGTCACCATAACCAAGTTCAGGAGCAATGGTCAAAACGCCACGCTCACCAACGTTCATGGCAGCAATTCCTTTATCCCACCCTTGGATAACTTGGCCAACGCCGAGTTTAAAAGTGATGGGCTCACCACGATCACGGGAGCTATCAAATTTTGTACCATTCGTCAAAGTACCTACATAATGGACCGAAACCATATCACCGACTTTTGGCTTGGCGCCTGCGCCAGCTTGGTTCTGTGCATAGGAAAGTCCAGGGACAATTTCGATGGTTGTTATGTTTTCTGCAGTGTTTGTCATAGTTTTCTCTTTCGTCATGTTTAAGTTTGTATTTGAAAAGGCTGGTTGTACTAAGCAAGAGGTTAATAAAGCAGCACTTAATAGGATTTTTTTCATTGTTTTCTTCCCTTGTTTTTTAAGAACCATAGGACATTTCCCTTCATCAGGTCAATGCTTAATGGCTTTTTTGGCTGCTTGTTGATTAATGAGAGTTTCTGCAATTTGCACCCCATTAAGAGCAGCTCCCTTACGGAGGTTATCTCCGACAATCCAAAGGGAAAGTCCATGAGTAACCGTTGGGTCTTGGCGAAGGCGGCTAATGGCTACCATATCTTCACCGGCGATCTCAAGGGGGGTAATGTAGCCATCTTCTTCGGGGCGATCAAGAACCACAACGCCTTTTTCAATGCCATAAGCTTGGCGTGCTTGATCTGGTGTTATCGCTGAGTCAAACTCAATGGTTGCTGAAATAGAGTGGCCAATGAATACGGGAACTCTTACACAAGTTGCTGTGACTTTAATGGAAGGGTCAAGAATTTTACGGGTTTCCATGATGATTTTTTCTTCTTCACCCGTTGAACCATCTTTGTTAAAAGCATCAATATGGGGGATGAGGTTAAAAGCTATGGGTTTTGTAAATTCTTGAGGTTTTTGGTCCTCATTCACAAACATGGCTTTTGTTTGATGGAAAAGCTCATCCATGGCGCGTTGTCCCGCACCCGAAACTGACTGGTAGGTTGAAATAACAACACGCTTAATGGGTGCAATATCATGAAGGGGCTTTAAGGCAAGGGTTAGGGGGATGGCAATACAATTAGCATTAGCAATAATGTTTTTCTTAAAGTTTTTATCAAGGACGTGACCGTTTACTTCAGGGACAATCAAAGGCACACCTGGTTCTAAGCGGAAATGGGAAGAATGATCAATGACAATTGCCCCCGCTGCAGCTGCTTTTGGAGCGTATGTTTTCGCAACCTCTGATCCAGCGCAAAAGAAGGCGAAATCTGTTCCTGAGAAGTCATAGTGAGCTAAGGGCTCTACTTTGAGAACATCTTTTTCTCCGTAGGAAACCTCTTTGCCAATGGAGCTTTCTGAGGCAAGAGCAACAACTTTATTCGTTGGGAAATTACGTTCTTCTAAGACAGATAAAATTTCACGGCCAACGGTTCCAGTAGCGCCAACAACGGCAATTTTATAGGTCATCTTTGGGTATCCTTACTTTTTATTGTCATAGGGGTTTTTTCCTTTTCGCACTTGAAAACGAATGGGAACGCCCGGTAAATCAAAATCTTCGCGTAACTTATTTAAAAGATAACGCAGATATGAGTCAAGTAGCTCAGCAGGCTTTGAAATAAAGAGCACAAAGGTTGGCGGTCTTGTTTTGATTTGAGTCATATACTTTAAGCGAATGCGTGTTCCGCCAGCAAGAGGGGGCGGATGATGGCTAATGGTTTCTGCAAGCCATTGGTTCAAAAGAGAGGTCCCGATGCGGGTGTTCCAAAGTTGCTCTTGAGCAAAAACCATCTTCATGAGTTTATCGAGGTTTTTGCTGTTTTTAGCAGAAATTGGGATACAAGGAATACCTTTAACTTGAGGTAAAACATAAAGAAGGCGTTTTCTAAGCTCTGAGAGAAAATCGCCTTTCATCAGGTCAGATTTATTTACGGCAATAATGAGGCTTCGGCCTTCTTTAATAACGTGCTCAGCAATGGTTAGATCTTGCTTTTCCAGGGGCGTTTGCGCATCTAAAACCAAAATAGTTACCTCAGCATAGCGAATGGCTTTAAGAGAATCGCTAACGGATAAACGCTCAAGGCGTTTGTTAATGCGGGATTTGCGGCGCATGCCAGCTGTATCGACCAGCTGAATATTGCGCCCCTCATAGGTCCAGTCCAAATGAATGGCATCGCGGGTCACGCCTGGCATATCTCCCGTTAAAAGGCGGTTTTGACCAAGGAGAGCATTAATGAGGGTGGATTTTCCTGCATTGGGGCGGCCAATGATTGCAAGGTTTAAAGTGCGGTCTGATAAGTCTTCGGGTGCTGCATTTGGATCAAAAGGCGTGTCCTCGTCTTCATCATCGTAATTCATAGCGGCTTGATCTTCACCAAGGGAAACGGAGCGTTCTTTTAAGACATCATACAAATCACCAAGGCCAATGCCATGTTCTGCTGCAACGGCAACGGGTTCACCAATACCTAGGCGGTAAAAATCTCCAAGATTATCAATGGTTTTCTGATTTTCACATTTGTTAGCAATTAGAACCATAGGCGTTTGGAGTTTTTTGCGAAGTTTCCGAACGAGATTTTCGTCATTGGCAACAAGGCCTTCACGCCCATCAACGACAAATAAAATAAGATCAGCCGTTTTAAGAACGTCCTCTGTTTGGGATTCAATTTGCTTAAAAAGAGTATCATGCTCAAAGCCCAACAAGCCAGCTGTATCAATAATCTCGAATTTAAGATCTGCAAGGCGCGCTGGCATAGCACGCCAGTCTCGTGTGACACCAGCAATGTCATCAACGATGGCGATTTTCTTACCAACTAAGCGATTAAAAAGGGTCGACTTTCCCACATTTGGGCGGCCGATAATAGCAATTCTCATAAGATTTATCCAGCGTACTAAAGTTTCTTAATAGCTGATTTTAGGGGTATAAGTCAAAGAATCATTTTTTGTTGGGTTCGGACCCATATCAAGGCGCACTCAATGGTGTGGTGTGGATAGACCTGTTGGAGGAGGTCTTTATAAATCCCAAGTTGAGCACTATAGCTCTCGGGGACATCTTCTTTGGATTGTGGAACCGCTTGATTGCTTTTGAAGTCAATGATGGTAAGGGTTTTATCTGTGATAATCAGGCGGTCAATTTGCCCATTGAATTTTTGCCCTCCAACTTCACCAGACACGGATATTTCTGCATAAGAATTAGAGCCAAAAACATCCGTGAAAGCAGGATTTTCCAAAAGGGTCATGACGCTCTCAAAGAGATCTTGAAAGTGGGGGAAGTCGTGGTGGTGCGCTTGCCGTTTTGCATAGGCTGCCCACTGATCTTTTGGAAGGGTTGGAAGCACTTCTAACAATTTGTGGGCATAGTTCCCGCTTTTATAAGGATCAAGTACAGGATCATTTTCGTTAAGGGGGGATAAAGATAATGGCGCCTCTGAAGGTTTAAGGATTTTATTAGCGACAAAGACGCTGGGAGAAAGAGGCTCGGCTTCCCCAATCTCGCTTGGTGGGTTTTGAAAGAGCCATTCAGGATAAGTCGTTATAGTAGCTTTAGGTGCTCTCTCAGCTACGAGAGGGATAAGGCGTTGTTGAGGGCACTCATAGCAATACGCACCATTTTCTTGTTGATCGCCTAATTGACGCAAAGAAGGCTCAACACTGTGATACCAACATAGATCGGACGTTTCTCTAGAGGTTTCCCAACCTGCAATAATGAGTTCATCTTCGGCTCTCGTTAAGGCCACATAAAGAAGGCGATAGTATTCGGCCAGTTGCTGTGAGGCAGCTTCTTCTTTGACAGCGGTGACTTTATCACACGAAAGATGAACGGGCATACGCCAGAGAGGCACGCTATGAGTTTGTGTTTTCTGCCAAAGCAACAAGGGGTGCTGGTTTGGAATGCGGGTGGTGTCGGGCAAGAAAACAATGGGAGCTTGAAGGCCCTTGGCTCCATGAACTGTCATGATACGCACGGCATTTAGAGCAGCACTGGAGAAATCTCGCTTCACGTCGGGGTTGGTTTTCTGGCAGTGCTCTACAAAGCCTTGAAGACCCCGTTGTTGGGATTGCTTTTCTCCTTGGCCATAGTGAAAGGCCAAGTTAAGAAATTCATCTAATACGTCTTCGCACTCATCACTTAAGCGAGCATGGAATTTCTGACGCCCTTTTAAGGTGATAAGGATGTAGGAAAAAAGGGCGTAGGGTGTTAAGTTATCCACTTTTTTAAGCAGGTTTGATAACGTATCCCGGGTGGTTTTGTGGTCTTGGTTGGCGCATAAAGAAGCCCACAAACTTTTCTTGTTTCGCCCACAAGAAAGATCAATAAGGTCTTGCTCTGAATAGTTAAAGAGGGGAGATTTTAGAACACAAGCTAGGGTATAATCGTCCTCGGGCAATAGCAAAAAATTAGCTAGGGCAAGGAGGTCTTGGCTAGCAATATGGTCCATGAGGCGAAAGCGATCAGGGCCTGCGACAGGGATATTTTGTCGTTTTAAAGCTCGAATAACTTGATACATAAAGGCGCTGCGTCGTTGTACTAAGATTAAGAAATCCCCTGCTTTAACAGGACGTCCTTTTGCGGGTAGGATCTGCTTTTGAGTCAGGCGCTCTTTTATATCTTGGGCAATTTTTGTGGCCAAAATTTGTGACGCAGACGCCTGGTGTTGTAATCCTTCTTTTTTTTCATGGGGAACAAGGGGCCATAACTGGACTTTTCCGCCGTCAAGGGCACGAAAACTTGTATGTATGCCTTGGAAATGATCCCCTAAGCTAAGGGCCTCAAAGGCATGATCTACGAGGGATAAAACCGCTTGGCAAGAACGGAAAGAGACATTTAAAGAAACTTCTGACCAAGATTGTTTAGCATTTTCAATTTTGTCCTTAAAATACGGGCGCAAGTGTTGAAATAAATCGGGTTCGGCCCCTTGGAAGCTATAAATGGATTGCTTTCGATCTCCCACCACAAAAAGAGTACGGTTCAAAAGACGTGCCGTTTCTCCTGCAAAGAAATCCTCTGCTAGCTTCAAGACAATTTGCCATTGGTCGGGGCTTGTATCCTGGGCTTCATCCACCAAGATATGATCAATGCCGCCATCCAGTTTATAAAGGACCCAGGATACGCCTTGATCTTTTGCTAACAGTTGTGCAGAGGTAGAGATCAAATCATCAAAATCAAGCAGGGATTTACCCCTCTTTAAGCTTTCATAAAGCTGTAAAAGTTTTTGGGATAGAACGGTTAGAGCATAGCTTCCTTGGAGGCCTTGCAAGGTGTTGAGTTGGTCTTTCAAGAGAGTAAGTTTTTCGACAGTGTCGTGGAAAAATTCTTGAACCCAAGGGCGCTCTTTTAGAATTTTTTGGGTAGCAAAGCTCTTGCGGGGCTCGCCTTTTTGGGTAAAGAAAAGACTAAGGTAGTCGTCAAAGTTTTCAAGGCTAAGAGGTGTATCGATAAATACTTCTGCCCGCACACTTTGTTGCTGATCAGTTTTAGTGCCTGCACTGCACGCTTCATGAATAACTTTAAGAGCGCTATGATCAAGGGGATAGGTTGCTATTAAGTCTTGGGGGCATTTGGTCAAAGACATCTCAAAATGAGCTTCAAGAATAGCCTTTAAAGTTTCAAGAGATTGAGAGTTGAGTTGTCTCCGTGACTGGGGGTCCAAAATAATAGCTTGGAGGGTAACAGGAAGCGATTGAGGTTTGTAAAAAGGTGTAAGGCTATCAAAGGCTTGTTGATAAACGGGATCTTGGTCGATTATGGCAATGAGTTTATCCGTTGCTTCTTGAAGGAGCTCACTTTGGTCATCTTGATCAATAAGGGAAGCTTTGATGGGAAGATTTGCTTCTAGGGGAAAACGCGCTAAAAGGTGTTGGCAAAAGCTGTGGATGGTGAGAACTTTTAAGCCGTAAGGATCATCGATGAGTTGAAAAAAGAGGCGCCGTGCTTTTTGGGATTCTTGGGGAGAGGGCATGTGGCCTAAGAGGTCTTCTAAGGAGGTAATGAGCGTTTGCCTTGAACAGGTGGACCATTTAGAGAGGTTTTCAAAAATGCGGTGCTGCATTTCCGAGGCAGCGGCCTTGGTAAAAGTAAGGCACAGAATTTTACTGGGCGCGATCCCTTGGAGCAAAAAGCGCAATACCCGATCTGTTAACACCTTTGTTTTTCCCGTTCCAGCAGACGCATCAACCCATACGGAATGACTCGGTGTACTGGCAAGGCGCTGCTTGTGGGAAGGGTTTTCGTTTTGAGCTATGTCTTCGGAGAGGGGGGCAAAGGCAAGAGTCATTTAGGCTGCCTCCTCTTTATTTTGATCCGCACTATGAGTATCTTGGCCAAGCCATTCAACTGTCCGCTCAAGGTGAGCATAAGGGTTGAAACGATCTTGAAGAGCTTCGTAGGGATTTACGCCATAGGCATGCCTTGGGTTATGATAATGCTCAAGGGTTTCAAAGAAACGCTGGGCTGTATCTTCAGCCAAATTTTCACAAATGATGCTTTGTGTTTTTTGCCCCGTGAGACCAACATAGGTTAGTTTCGAGACATGGGCATGGGGCGTATTTTTCTCAAATAAATAAGCTAGCAAAGGGAGCTGTGGTGCATCTCCTTGAAGGACGTTTGCCTTAGGAGGAGGTGCGCCGGTTTTATAATCAATGATTTCATAGGTCCCATTCATAAGGCGATCAATGCGATCAGCTTTGCCTACTAGTTCATAGGTCGTGCCTTGAATATCAAAGGAATGCGTTAATTTTTTCTCAACAAGAGTTTCAAGGGATTGGTTCTTTTGGTTCTCGAGAAAAGAAGAAATCCATGGCTGAAAGAGGGAAAAAGATTTTAGCCACAGAGCAGCCGTTTCTCGAGGTAATCCTTGGGGGAGATATGTTTGAGTGAGTGTCTCTAAGGGTTTGTTTTGCAAGACGGATTGTTCAAGAACTTTATGGACCCATGTGCCGAAATCAGCTTGTGCAAAAGGCTCGTTGAGAGTACGTAAGGGATCAAGTTTCAATATATGTTTTGCATGAATTTGATAGGGGTCTCTGAAAAAACGCTCCACATCACTGATGGAAAAGCGAGTGGGGCGAGTCTTTTGTGGGGGGCATGGTTGAGGCGCTTGGAGGAGAAGGGGGCGATCTGGTTTATCTAGTATCCGCTGCCAATCACCTAACGGCTCTTGGTTGTTTTGCGTTATGTCTTTATTGAGTTTTTGAGCTAAAGCTTGAAGGCGTAAGACCCAGCGTGAAGGTGTTGCTGGTTCTGTGCCGCGTCTCTTTGAAAAGGATAGATAAACCTGAGGGCACGTCATGTTTTGAGCTAATAAAGAAGCTGCCCGACCAACCAATACCTGAGAATCAGGAAGACCAAGAAGCAGGCTCATATCTCGATTAAGCCAAGGGTTTGTCGGTGGGTTTGTGGGCCATACACTTTCATTCAAGCCACATAAAATTGCGGTGTCATAGTGACTGTATGCCCCTTGGATAGGGCTCAGGAGCTTTAATCTTGGGTGGTTAACAGCTTCTCGCACACTTTCCTCACCCAAAGATTGACTTAAAAGAGACGTATAGTCTCCAAGGGATAAGAGCGGGTAATGCTCTGCATTCAGTAAAAGCTCTTTAAAACACTGAGCTGCAAGAGCGCCCTGCTCACTTTCCCAAAGGGAGGGATTTAAAAATTCCAACAAAGAAATATGACTTTGGAGCCATGTTTTAAAAGGTTGGGTTTGGCTTGATTTAAGGGTGATAAACTCTGTTGTTGCGTCATTAAAACGGATCATTAAGTCTTGCAGGTCGTCGTCAAGGGCAAGAGTTGTATCAGGAGAGGCTCTTAAAGCGATTAATTCAAAGCGTCGCACGTTCTTTTTTAGATCATAGGATGTGTCATAGCCAAGGCTAGCAAAAGGGCTTTTTAGAACACTTAAAAAAGCAGCGGCATCTTGAAAGGGAGCTTTTAAGTTCAAAGTATCTAAGATAAAGCGACCTAATGGTCCTTTGGATAAAGGGATACCACCAGCAAGATCCACGCGGATATGCCAACGGGATAAAGCATGTTGGATTTTCTCGGCGAGCTCTTGATCGGGGGTGATGATAGCCGTTGTTTTATGAGAACCCTCAAGGGCTTGTCGTGCTAAAAGCGCAATGTGTTGGGCTTCTTGACTTAAGGTTTCACATTCTAAAAGAGTGATGCCATCAAGGGAACAGTTTGTTAGCTCACGTTCTTCAAAAGGTTGATCAGACATAAGGTGGGCAATGGCTTGAGCGCGTTTGGTGCCTTGTTTATTACATTCTTTTTCTTTGTCTATAAAGGCGTCTAGCAAATAATTAGGGTGCGTTTTTGAGAGAGTCTCACCGTCAAGATCTGGTAAATGGCCATTGAGGATAACAGAGCCTTGAGGAAGGTTTTGCACATTGGTCATCAGAGTTTTTACAGCGGGAATAAAACCATCAAGGCCTGCTAAAAGGATTGGCGTTTTGGGTGGATCACAACACCATTTCTGTGCAGTTTCTTTCAAGAGGTGAATCGTGTGGGCAGATTGTTCTATATAGTTTTCTTGCGCTAGAACATCGTGCCATTTACTTAAGAAAACTTGCAAAAATTGAGAGGTAATCTGCCAGTGCTCTGCATAAACTTCAGGAACAAGAGTCAGTAACTTCTTAGGATCAGCTTCGTGGGTATTTATTTCATCTAAAAGCGTCATTAACAGCTGAACTACTGGGGGGGAGGATTCTTGGTCACATTGTTGCAGGAGCGTTAAAATAAGTCCCTTACGTTTGATTTCTGAGAGGACTGTTGGTGAATCCAAGGCCAAAGGTGTATCAAGATCATTAATGGCTAGAATAGTTGGTAGTAAGACAGCGTTGGTTTGAGAAGAGAGGAGAAGGCTTTTTTTCAATTCTTTAACAGCACGACGTGTCGGTAAAAGCACAAAGGTTTTTAGGTAAATGTCTTGGCCTTGTTGTTTTTGAATATCTTGAAGTTTTTCCTGCAAATAAGAGACAAGAGGCTGGTCTAGGGAAAGGCTGACAAGAGAATTTCTCATAGAGATACCTCTTTCAAGCGGTCTGTCCATGACGAATCGCCTGATAAAATGACCTCTCGTGCCTCAGATGTTGTGCCGGCCGCTAATGTCAGAGTTAAGGTGTTAGGGAAAGTCATCTGCCCCAAGCGTTCTGGCCACTCAATAAGGCTCACGGCTGTTGATAGGGCTTCATCCAAGCCAAGCTCTTCGATTTCTTCAGGGGACTCAAGGCGATAAAGGTCAAAGTGCCAAATAGGGAGAGGAATATCCGTATAGATTTGAACCAACGTAAATGTCGGGCTCGGGACTTCAAGGTGGGGGTTGTTTGCAAGGTGCCTTATGAAAGCTCTGGCAAAGGTGCTTTTCCCCATTCCAAGAGTGCCTTTAAGATATATGACATCGCCAACACGAGCTTGATTTGCAAGGGACGCTGCGAAGGACTGTGTCTCTTTTTCAGAGTGAAGGGTTAGCGTTGCTTCATCCATCAATGGCCTCGAGAATGACCGTTGCATGGGCTAGGGTTTTTGTGTCAGACAAGGAAACATGCGCCTTAAGAAATTGGTTGGGCTCCAAGCGTTCCTTGGCAATTTCAAGACATTTCCCCGATAAAGCAAGAGTCGGTTGGCCAAGTTTTGTGCGTGTTACATCAATGTCTCGCCATTTGATGGACTGGCTACGCCCTGTGCCTAAGGCTTTCAAACAAGCTTCTTTTGCCGCAAAACGCTTAGCATAACGGGCCAAAGTAGCATGGGGTTTTTGAGCACAATAGGCTTGCTCGTTTTCCGTGAACAAGCGTTGCAAAAAGCGCTTGCCAAAGCGTTTATAAAGCTTTTCAATGCGGGAAATATCAACGATGTCGGTGCCGAGACCTATGATCATGGGGAAATTCTTCTCTTACTCTATTAAATGGATTTTCCGTTGATATAGCTAAAAAAGCAAGGAGAATCATAGAAATTTGAAAAAAGCGAAAAAATACTGTAAGAGTAGGAAACATATTTATTTCTTTAGGGCCTGCCATGTCAGAACAGCATCACATTTTTTATATTACGCCTTTAAAAGCAGGAGAGCGTTTGGATAAGTTTCTCAATGTGCATTTGCCAGACCTAACCCGTACACGCCTTAAAGCATTGATTGAATCAGACCAAGTTTTATTGGGAGAAGCCCCCCATTTAAAAAGTTCTTTTTGCCAAGAAGAGGGAGATGAGCCTTGTGAAGATATTGCCCTTTCTGCGGATCAAATAGCTGACGTTTCTATGGCAGCTTGTACTCAGCCATCTAAAAAGTTAAAGGAAATGATGGTGGTGTCTTTGACAGTACCAAAAGTAGAAGAAGCTCTTCCTATTCCTCAGAAAGTTGACTTTGAGGTGGTCTTTGAAGATGCAGATGTGATTGTGATTAATAAACCCGCTGGTCTTGTGGTGCACCCAGGGGCGGGAAATCATGATGGCACTCTTGTTAATGGGCTGCTTTATCATTGTGGGGACTCTTTGTCTGGCATCGGTGGTGTGGCGCGGCCTGGTATTGTGCACCGCTTAGATAAAGGCACATCAGGTTTAATGGTTGTGGCTAAAAATGATCATGCTCATCAGTTTTTATCCAACCAATTTGTGGATCGGACCTTGAAACGTACTTATTTTGCTATCTGCTGGGGAATGCCTAACCCCCTAGAAGGGACGATCAAAGGTAATATTGCACGGGACCCTCGTCATCGCCAACGGATGAAAGTGGTTGGATTTGGCGGTAAAGAGGCGGTTACCCATTATTATACCCATGAAAAACTTGGCCACTATTGTGCGTTTATTGAATGCACTCTTGAGACAGGGCGCACCCATCAAATTCGAGTACACATGACTCAAAAAGGCAATAGCCTTGTGGGAGATCCTCTTTATGGACGCAAACCTCGTGGCCTTGCAGTTGCTTTGCGAGATAAAATAGCAGAGCTCACTTTGGATGGAACGCGTCCTATTCTCCATGCAGCACGTTTGCAATTTATTCATCCCACAACCAAAGAAACGTTAGAGTTTGAAACAGAACTTCCCCAAGACTTCACGGAAATGTACGAGTATATGAAGACGGTTTAGAACGCTAAAATCTTTTCGAAAAGATTCCAGACGTCGTCGATCGCTCTTTTCTAGACTGAAATCTTTTTGAGAAGATTATAAGAACCGCTCCTTGAGACTCTTATTTATAAGAGCTTTTACGCAGTTGAAAGTTTGGCCAAAATAAGCCACTCTATTATGAAACAAAAATGAGACGAACCTATGACATCTTTTAAATCTTCTTATCTCCAAGAAGTGCACGCCCGTGGCTTTATTCATCAAGGGACAAACCTCGAAGCCCTTGATGAGAAAATGGCAAAAGAGTCTGTGACCGCTTATATTGGATTCGATGCAACGGCGACAAGTCTGCATGTGGGGAATTTGGTTCAAATCATGCAACTAAGGCTTTTGCAAAAGCACGGACATAAGCCCCTTGTTCTCATGGGAGATGGAACAACGCGTATTGGAGATCCTTCTGGTAAAGATGCATCGCGCCAATTGCTTACCCCTGAGAAAATTGACGAAAATGTAGCAGGCATCCAAAAAATCTTTTCAAAATATCTCTCTTTTGGCGAAGGTCAATCCGATGCTTTGATGCTCCGAAACAGTGAATGGCTTCTCCCTTTGAACTACCTTGATTTCTTGCAGAATTATGGCCGTCATTTTTCTGTTAATCGGATGCTTTCCTTTGATAGTGTCAAGTTACGACTTGAGCGTGAGCAAAACCTAAGCTTCCTTGAGTTCAATTATATGATTTTTCAAGCTTATGATTTCTTGGAGCTTTCTAAGGCCTTTAATTGCGAGCTTCAACTAGGTGGCTCTGATCAGTGGGGCAATATTGTAAATGGTGTTGAACTCACGCGGCGTGTAACGTCTAAAGAGGTTTTCGGGTTAACGGCTCCTTTGATTACAACGGCCGATGGCAAGAAAATGGGTAAATCCGTTGATGGTGCCATTTGGCTTAATGCAGATGCGTTGTCGACTTTTGACTTTTGGCAGTTCTGGCGTAATACGCAAGATGCGGATGTGGGACGTTTCTTGCGGTTGTATACGGATATAGAATTGGATGAAATTGCACGCCTTGAGAAACTTGAGGGTGCCGAAATTAATGAAGCTAAGATCATTCTAGCCGATGCAGCCACAAAGATGTGCCATGGCGAAAGCGCTGTGCAACAGGCAAAAGATACGGCTAAGACTCTTTTTGAAACAGGGGGTGCTGCTCAATCTTTGGATAATTTACCTTTTATTGAAGTTGCGCGCTCGGACTTAGAGGCTGGTATTCTAGCTGTCGAACTTTTTCGTCAAGTTGATCTTGCAAAGAGCAATGGAGAAGCGCGGCGCCTTGTGAGGGGAGGTGGTGCTAAAATCAATGATGTTGCTTTTAGCGATGAGAACACAATGATTTCTTTAGAAGATCTTCAAGATAACTCTTATATTAAACTCTCGGCCGGTAAGAAACGTCATGGTTTAATAAAGGTTGTTTAACGCAAGAAAAATTCTTTAAAAACAGGGGCTTAAATATGACTGACGTGACATTGCAAGACAAATTAAAGTTTCTTCTTGTTGTTATCGTTGCAGGGACAGGGTGGTATGTCATTCCT
Source organism: Holosporales bacterium (assembly GCA_003503995.1). Lineage (GTDB taxonomy): Bacteria > Pseudomonadota > Alphaproteobacteria > Caedimonadales > UBA9215 > UBA9215. Next base: position 3,233 of record DOCA01000162.1, on the reverse strand, counting down.
CCTCAAATCACCTACGTTGGAACAGAGTATGCCATTGCATACCGCATGCTTTTGGCGGGGGCAGCTATAGCTCTTTTTGCGTTTTGTAAGAAAATCCCTTTCCCAAAGTTCTCAAAGAAAACCTTTTCTATTTTGTTGCTTTCTGGGATTTTTCTATATTCATTGAACTACTTATTTATCTATCTATCAAGGCTTGAAATACCTTCCTTCTGGTATTGGGTCTCTTGTTATTTCTGCCGTGATTGTCCCTAACGCCATTTTGGGATTTTGGATTTTAAAAACGCCTTTAAAACGTCAAACGCTTGTGGGGGCTTGTTTATCTCTTGCAGGATTTACAGTTTTGTTCCCAGGAGATATTTTTGAGTTTGACTTAAATATTGGGGCGACCCTTGGTTTCGTAGCGCTGTGCTTTAGCCTTTTACTATCGTCTTTTGGAACGGTGATGACAAGTAAGCTTATTAAAGAAGGAACCAATCTCTATTGGGCCACAGCCCTTGCGATGATGTTGGGTGGCGCTTTGAGTTTTGCCTTTGGCTTATATCAACATCAAGAAATTTTGTGGAGCAACGATATAAAATTTATCTCTTTGTTGCTTTATATTGGCCTTTTTGTCACATCCATTGTTTTTGTGTTTTATATGCAAATTGTGAATAAATTTGGGGCGGCAAGTGCTTCTTATGTATGGATTATTGGACCAGTTATTGCTCTTAACATGTCTTCAATGTTTGAAGGAATGCAGTGGACTTTGGAACGCATTGTGGCCACTGTAATAATTTTGATGGGGGGTGCAATTGCTCTTAAAAAGCCCGAGAAAAAAATAAAAATTCCCTCTAAAAGTCCCGTGCAATAAAGGTTTTAAACTATATTTCTTTTTTTTATCATAAAGGGCCTTGTTGCTCCTTTAAAAAAGTGTCACCATTTTAGTTATTAAGAACTTAAATAAATCTTAATAGAAAATTAAAAAACAGGAGACCTATACTATGAAAAAGCAATTACTTAATCTATCTTTGTCTACAGCTCTCTCTACGGCTCTTTTAACGACTTTTCTTCCCACAACAACTCTTCAAGCAAGCAATGCCTCTTCTTCTGATGTTGGCCTTGTTGTGGAAGAAGACGTTGTTGTAGAGAAAGTTGTTGCAAAAGTAAACCCATTTTTGGTGACGTCCCATGTTGGTATTGCCATAGATGAAACAACTCTCCCTTCCAGTGATCAATATGTCATTCATAGTGATATACTTAGCGCATTAGAGAAACATTTAACTTTAACAGTAGTTTATTTTGAAAATGATCAGGCCTATTTTAATTATGATTTAGCAACAGAAGATGAAGAAGCTGAATTAAGATATGACTTAAAAGCAGGAAAAAGTTTATCTCAATCCGAAGAGCGTGTTATTGCGGCTTTGGTAAAACCTTTGGAGCTATGGGTTGCAAGGCGTAATGATTTTATCAAACGCTATTTCCAATACCGAACTGATGCAAGAGACGTAACGCTTCTAAAGGCTGTTAACGGGCGTTATAATAGTAGGAAGTTGAGCTTCGGGCGCCCTGAAGCTCTTGATACGGCTCTAGATGGTACATGTGTTCGTACTATGAATCAGATTATAAGGCAGACTAAAAAGGATGCTTTGAGATCGATACCTCTTATTGCATCAGATTTTGACACAAAGCGTGATAAGTTATGGATTGCCCTTGCTGCTGCAACATTGCACCCCGATGATTATAGTGATGAAGTTAGCTCTGGTGTAGAGGAGAATGCTTTAAAACAGCTTGCTTTTGAAGGAACCCATGACGGATTGATTTTCACCAATGAAGACTTTGCGTCTTTGATTGCTAATCTTACTTCAGCTGATCACCAACTCCCGACTTCTCCTAATACAACCTACCAAAGTCTTGTAGGGGCAGAAGCTATTTTGGCTATGGCGATGTATCAAAGGTCTTTGGTTAACCCTGATTCTGTTGATGAATTGTTTAGTTTGAATGCAAAGGCTCTTTTAGTTGAGCAAAAAGCTTTTGCTGAGTCAGCCATTCGCAATGAGCGTTCCCACAGGCTTTTGGCAACAGACCTTGTGCCTGTTGAGATGTTGCGGGCGCAAGACCGACTACTAGCGAAAGTTGAGCTCACTGACGATGAAGCCGATGCTTATGGCGATGCTGGTAGTGATCGTGGCAAAAAGGCTGAGATTATTGAAAGCGCAAGGGCGCGTATTCTAAAAGAAGGTCGTGATGCAGCCCGTGAAACGACAGGTGTTCCAGAATTGACGGATAAAGAAGCCGATGACTGGAATTGGTATAAGGCACGTGAAAGAGTTTCCAATATGGAGGGAGTTGTTGAGGCTGCAAAAGCGCGTCTTGCACGCATTGAAAAAGAAAAAGTAGACGCCCTTCTTTTGAAACGCACTCAAGCACGTACAGCTGGTGGTGTTGAGTTTACCGATGAAGAGGCAGATAACTATGTGAATGCAGAGGTTGAGGGTAAGCCTGGGATTGTTGAACTTGCAAAAGCACGTATTGTAAAAGAAGCAGAAACTGCCGCCGCGGCCCTTCTTTTGAAACGCACGCAAGCCCGTGATGAATCAGGGGTTGTCCTGACCGATGAAGAAGCCGATCTTTATCTAACTGGCGAAAAGGAAGCTGCTCTAAAAGCAGCGGCAGAACGCCTTTCTCCTGCGAAAGAAGAGCCTAAAGTTTCCGATGAATAGTAGGTAGAGACTCGTTTCTAAAGAGTAAAGAGGCCATCATGGCCTCTTTTTTTATGCTTGAAATTTTGGAAAGATTATACTCTAAAAATGGTGGGCTTTCATGATTTTATAGGCCATGGGAATGACATAGAGAGTCAAAAGTGTACCAAGGAGAAGGCCGCCAACAAGGACGATGCCAATGGCTTGGCGGGCTTCGGCGCCAGCACCTGAGGATATGATTAAAGGGATAGCTCCAAAAACCATGGCTCCTGTTGTCATAAGAATTGGGCGTAACCTAAGGGCTGCAGCTTCTTTAATGACAGCATCAATTTCAGCACCGGTTTCTCTCATCTTTTGATTGGCAAACTCAACGATTAAAATACCATGCTTTGTAATGAGACCAATAAGAGTCACCAACCCAATTTGTGTAAAGATATCAAGGGTGCGATCCAGTGCATAAATAGAGATAAGGGCTCCTAAGACGGCCAATGGCACGGTGAACATAATAATAAAGGGATCAGAAAAGCTTTCAAATTGGATCGCTAAAATGGCATA
>DOCA01000225.1 GCA_003503995.1 Holosporales bacterium | reverse complement strand
GTGCTTCCTGCTCTGTGTGGTGGGCGATAAGCTCTCTTAATCTTTGATAATAATAGACGCCAGTTTTGAAATTAACACCCACAAGAGAGGCTGCGCATCGCGCCGTGGTTCCTGCCACAAAATGCTCAATTAATTTCTCTTGCTTGTACTTGCTTAAACGACTCTTTCTCATAGGGACCGTGGTAACACTTTTTAGGCATTATCTGGTACAGCCCCTAAAAGTTATCATTTTTCATACTGACATTTAAGGGAATTCCTTTATATTAAGGAGTGTTTCACAGAAAGCTTCTCGAATATGCCTTATCAAGAAGCTCTTGCTTAAACACTTATGTGCCCGTAGCTCAGTAGGATAGAGCACAAGATTCCTAATCTTGGGGTCGGAGGTTCGAATCCTCTCGGGCACACCACCACTTTCAACGGTTTCCGAGTTTTTTAAGTTTTTATAAAAACTAAAAGGAAGCGTATAGGAAGCAATAGAATCAAATAAGGGATTTTATATTTTTAATTTAATATTTTGAAACCAACCTGCCACGATGTTATTCGCTGGGAGGTATATCATTGAATATTAAGCATATTTTTATAATATTAGGTTCTAAAAAACCCGTGTTCCATTTTATTAGGTGGAATTTTCTGCTTTATGCTGCTTTCCTTATAGCTAGCTGCTCCTTTCATCTTTATAAAAAAAATCTTCAAGAAACCCAAGCATATCAAAGTACAAAAGAAAGACTTCAGAATCAGTTAAATCATATAGAAACTTTGCTATCTTTCGTTGATAACAGGCTTTCACATGCAACAACGAATGAGATGCAAAAAAGAATCCTTCAAGATCGTTATAGTGAGTCTATTGGTGAGGATTCATATCCTAAAATATTAAACATCTATCACATTCAAAATATTCAAACAGGGTCAGCTATGGGTGCCTATGGCAAGATCACCCTAGAACAACTTCCCCCGCCGAGCTTTTTTGAAACTCAGCTAGATTCAAATCAAAAAATAAGCCTTACCGTTGATGAAAAGTATTTTAATATCTTTGCTCCTAGATCCACATCCCTAACAAACAATGAATTCCCCTCTTTCCTGATGCTCAAGGTCCCCCTAGAAGAACTGCTGAGTCAAGGAGTATCACTTTCCGAATCTACTCAAGAAGCTAGACGCCTCGCTTTACCTGAATATAATATTACTTTTTTTCTCAACACCCCCAAAGCAATTTTATAAGTGAGTACATCAATGTGTTTTGGCCATACTATTTGTTAATGCTTATGTTCACGTGCCTATTCTCCTTATATCTTTCAAGAACAAAGAAGAAAGAAGAAAGCCGTAGCTGAAATATTTAAGGAGTTCAGAAGTCAACTAACGACTTTAAAAGATAAGTCCCATGAACAAACAGAAGAAATATCTCTCCTGCAAGAAGATATTAAAAGGAATGAATTAGAAAATATGGCTTTGATATCCAGCTCTAAAATCCAAGAAGAGCTTAAAAATGCCCACACTTTGAGGCTTCAGCCCATTAAAACTTGCCTCGAAAAGAAACTAGCGGTTTTAGTAGATGACTTATTTCACATGACTAAATTTGACCCTGCTCTGGAAAGCCTCCTTGAAATTGGGCAGTCTGCTCAAAAAGATTTCATGAACTTAACCACAGGAGTCCCTTGGAGCCGCAATAACAAGGAAATCTTACTTGAGGATCTAATCAACACATCCATCCAAGGCTTGGGTAACCTGATCTTTTCAAAAAACATATCCTATGAAATTAATATTGACTCTGCTATCGCTAAGATCCAGGGTGATACGGTTATTGTGCAAATAATCCTAATGAACATTTTATATAAATCCATTGAAAGGCTAAAAACCTCAGGAAAAATCAAGGTCAGTGTATTACCCACCTCAGTACAAAAAAACATGATCTAATTAGGTGTATGGGATGATGGGTATAATTTCGATGATTCAAAGCTTTTGCAATATGCTGCAACCAATAAAAATGAAGACAAATTTCTTAAATTAGGCTGGCAGAACCTTGAAGCCTTAATTGACCAATATGGGGGTCAAGTTTATCAAAAAAATCACTCTGCCACGGGAAACAATACCAGTATTTACTTACCAGTGACCCAAGTTGAAGACGAAGCAAGGTTTATGGAACAGCTTGATAATGTTATCCTTTTTGTTAAAGCGTAAGCAACGCCACTTGTTGGAAAACCATAAAAGAAGCTGCTTGAAAAAGACGCTGGTATGGGGGTATTGTGTTACTCAACTTGGCCCTTTCAACCCCTATAAAATCTACAGAAAACTCAGCTACCCCAGGAAATCAAATCACTAGGATCCCAATGAAGAACAAGAATTTTATAGGTCGCTCTAAAGAGCTAAATATAATAGAAACTCACCTTAAACCTTCATATAGCATTTTTGCTGTCACAGGTTTTTCTGGCGTTGGGAAAACTCAACTTGTGAAAAGGTACGCTTATCAATCAAAGAGCCAGTACGATATGGCTTGGTGGTTTGATGCATCCAGCCCTCTTCTACTCCAGTTTGTTCAATTAGCACATGCATGGAACAAGAATACAACGAAGCCAGAGAGTATAATTCCCCAAGCAGCCATAGAAGGTCCTGAAATTGTTCAGGTGATAAAAGAGAAGCTTGAGCAGCATGATAGTAGTTGGCTTCTTGTTTTCGACAATGCTAAGGATATTGATTTGATCATCAAGGATTATATTCCGCAGGCCAATGATGATGAAGCATACGCAAGAACAGAAAGAGCTTTTTTATCTTCTAGATTGTGCACAAAGATATTTTCCTGCTCGCAAAATAAAAATAAAGAATACCGAAGATTTTTTTAGAAAGCTTGATAAAATCAATAAAAAAAGAGTGGAAAGAACACATGAAAAACAGATTAAAATTAAAAAAGAGGCAGATCAATCAGAGATAGATGAGGTAGATCTATATTACAAAAAAGAAATTTGCGATTTGCAACTTAGTACTCTTAAAAGCGGTATGAACCTTCAACTATTATATAAAGATAGGGTCTAGACTAGCATGGAATTAAGATTTCCAGATTTTCCAGAG
>DOCA01000221.1 GCA_003503995.1 Holosporales bacterium | reverse complement strand
GGGAAATCTTTGGCGAAATTCAAAGAAAAGTCCCCAAAAAAGCACGGCGCTCTGACCTCTTTATTGCCGAAGCCTCTGCTCTTGAACTAGGAGATTATGTAGTACACGAAGAACATGGTATTGGGCAATTTGATGGTCTTCATACTTTAAGTATTTCCGACATTCCCCACGACTGCGTCAAACTCCTTTACCATGGAGGTGATAAACTCTTTTTACCCGTTGAAAATATCGAATTGATTTCCCGCTATGGTGGAGAATCGAGCAACGCAACCCTAGACCGCTTAGGAGCTATTGCCTGGCAAGCAAGGCGTGCCAAGGTTAAAAAACGCCTTGAAGAAATAGCAGATCACCTCATTGAAGTCGCAGCCTTGCGTCAAATCAAAACGGCCCCGCGCTTTCAAGCGGATGGCGGACTCTATGCAGAATTTGCCCACCGTTTTCTCTTTACGGAAACCAATGATCAGCTGCGCGCCATCGAGGATGTTTTAGGGGATTTGGCCTCTGGCAAACCCATGGATCGTTTGATTTGCGGAGATGTTGGTTTTGGCAAAACCGAGGTGGCTTTGCGAGCTGCTTTTGTCGTTGCAGCAACAGGGAAACAGGTCGCCATTGTCGCCCCAACAACCCTCTTAGCACGTCAACACTATCAGAATTTCCTCAAGCGTTTTGAGAGTTTTGGTTTGAGCATTGGACAACTTTCTCGACTGGTAACAGGCAAGCAAGCCACACAAGTCAAAGAGGACCTTAAGAGTGGTCGCCTCAATATCGTCATTGGAACACACGCCCTTCTTGCAAAAACCATTGCTTTTAAAGATCTTGCCCTTGTAATTGTGGATGAAGAGCAACATTTCGGCGTCAAACAAAAAGAACGCTTAAAAGATCTGCAGCAAGATATTCACGTCTTAACTCTCACCGCAACGCCCATTCCCCGCACGCTCCAAATGGCCTTAACGGGCGTTCGAGACATGAGCATCATTGCAACACCTCCCGTTGACCGCCTAGCTATTCGCACCTTTATCACGCCCTTTGATCCTATGGTTGTCGAAGAAGCGTTGCACCGAGAATTGAATCGCGGCGGCCAAGTTTTCTATGTTTGCCCCCGCATTAAAGACTTGGATGATGTCTTAAAAAATCTTGTAAAAATAGCCTCCTCTTTAAAAATTGCTGTTGCTCATGGTCAGATGCCCGTCAAAGACCTCGAGCAAGTCATGGGTGATTTTGCAGCTCACAAATATGACATTCTGCTTTCGACAAACATCATCGAATCTGGCATTGATTTACCCACGGTGAACACACTGTTCATCCATCGATCCGACCTCTTTGGTCTCTCTCAACTCTATCAATTGCGAGGTCGCGTTGGCCGCAGCAAAACCAGAGCCTATGCCTACCTCACCATTCCAACGCAACAATTGCTGAGCAAAAATGCTCTGCGTCGCCTTGAAGTCATGCAAACCCTCGACACCCTTGGCGCTGGTTTTCAGTTGGCAAGCCACGATATGGATATCCGAGGCGCTGGTAATTTATTAGGACAAGAGCAATCAGGACATGTACGAGAGGTAGGTGTTGAGCTTTATCAGCACATGTTGGAAGAAGCCGTTGAAAAAGCACGCCACACAACACAAGATGATGAAAAGACTCCGTCCTCAGATGTGTGGAGCCCCCAACTTAATCTAGGGGTTGCCGTGTTGCTCCCCGAGGACTATGTGGCTGACTTATCTGTTCGTCTTGAACTTTATCGCCGTTTAGCTCACTTGGAAAACCAAGATGAAATTGATGATTTCATCAAAGAACTTGTGGACCGCTTTGGTCCCTACCCCGATGAAGTAGATAACCTTCTGCGCATTATGAGCTTAAAACAACTAGCCAAAAAAGCCCGTGTCAGCAAAGTCGATGTGGGCCAAAAAGGGGTGGTTATTAAATTCCATAAAGATACCTTCGAGAGGCCTGAAAAGCTTCTTCAATTCATTCAAGACCAGCGGGGCTTGGCGAAAATACGCCCCGATCAAAGCCTCTTTTTTACTAGAAGTTGGAGCACCATACCCGAACGCTTTAAGGGCTGCTCAAAACTTTTAGAAGAAATCGGCGCACTGTAGAAATGCTTCTTAAAAAGTGGATACTTTTTAAAACAATAAAGTTACATGGAATTTTCAAATCATGAAATTATTCTCTTTTTGGGGCTGTACCAGATAATGCCTAAAAAGTGTTACAATGGTCCCTATGAGAAAAAGTTGTTTAAGCAAATACAAACAAGAGAAATTAATTGAGCATTTTGTGGCAGGGACAAGGGCCAGATGTGCGGCTTCTCTCGTTGGTATTAATTTCAAAACAGGCGTCTATTATTATCACAGATTAAGAGAGCTTATCGCTCATCACACAGAGCAAGAAGCGCGATTAATCTTTGATGGTGAGGTGGACTATTTTGGTGGCGCACGTAAGGGACAACGAGGGCGTGGAGCAGCGGGTAAAGTCCCCGTTTTTGGCTTACTTAAGCGGGGTGGAAAGGTTTATACGACTATCATTCCCGACGCTAAAAGAGACACATTGCTGCCTATTATTCAAGACAGAGTCGTGCCAGATAGTATTGTTTATAGTGACTGCTGGCCAGCTTATAATGTCTTAGATACGTCCGGCTTTAAGCATTTTAGAATTAACCATTCAAAGCTATTTGCTGACCGCAAAAACCATATCAACGGCATTGAAAACTTCTGGAACCAAGCCAAGCGCCATTTAAGGAAATTTAATGGTATCCCAAAAGAGAATTTTCACCTATTTTTGAAGGAATGCGAGTGGCGTTTTAACAACAGTGAGCCCAAAGAGCAGCTAGCCCAATTAAAACAATGGATTAGAATGAATTTAACCTAGTTATCTGGTACAGCCCCTTAAATATTTATTATCCAGGAGGCAGAAATATTACCTATGACATAGATGTCTACAACGGGAAAAAATTGTCTAAAGCTTCCCTATCTCCTCTTGCTATTCTCACCTCCTATGGCAACAAAAATGTCGTTAAAAGACTTATAGAAGCAGCCGGTGCTTTCTCTGTTGAAACCACCAAAAAGCCCTAAAGTGAAAACCAAAACCTAAATAACTTCCCATAGCCCGCCCCCAAAGGATTCTTTTAATAAATACCCAATGGATTAAGAGCTTGTACTCTCTTATTCAGAGGTGTATTTTAAAGAAAAAGACAGTCAATTTAAATGAGGATACTGAAATGATCGTTGTTACAGGTGGTGCGGGTTTTATTGGATCGAACTACGTTGAAACCCTCTCAAGAATTAGCGATGAACCCATTGTTGTTTGCGACGATTTCGGAGACGAAGAAAAATGGCAAAATATTAAGCGCCGCTTAGTTCATGATATCATTGCTCCCGATGAGCTTTTTGCCTATTTAGAAGAGCACAGTGAACCCATCACTATGATTGTGCATATGGGGGCCATTTCCACGACCACAGAACGTGATGTTGACCTCATCATCAATAACAATTTCAAAATTTCAAAAGATCTTTATGATTGGTGTGTGGCTCATAAAGCACGCTTTATTTATGCCTCAAGTGCCGCCACCTATGGAGCTGGAGAAAACGGTTTTGTCGATGGCGACGAGCCTGATCATCTAAAAAACTTTGTCCCCTTAAACGGTTATGCATGGTCCAAACATGCGTTCGATCGCTTTGTAGCTGACCAAAAACGCCGAGGAAAAACTCAACCTCTTCAATGTGTTGGTTTAAAGTTCTTTAATGTTTATGGCCCCAACGAATATCACAAAGGCAACCAAATGAGTGTTGCTTGGCAATTGTTTCATCAGATCAACGCAACGGCGCCAGCTAAACTCTTTAAGTCAGATAAAGAAGGCTACGAAGACGGTGGGCAACTCCGAGATTTTGTTTATGTTGAAGACTGCTGCAAAGTACTGGCTTGGCTTTACAAAACCCCCTCTGTGAATGGCCTCTTTAATGTTGGTACAGGTAAGGCAAGGACTTTTAAAGACTTAGCTCATTCCGTCTTTGCGGCCCTTGAAAAAGAGCCTCGCATTGATTATATCGACATGCCCGATGGCCTTGGAGAAAAGTATCAATATTTCACAGAAGCAAGTCTAGATCACCTCAAACAAGCCGGCTATACAGAAAACTTCTACAGCCTTGAAGACGGCGTGAAAGACTATGTACAATCTTACCTTGTGAAGGATGATCCTTATAAATAGGACATAAAAACAACTATGCTGACGTACCCTTCAATTGATCCCGTTGCCTTTAGCCTTGGTGGTCTTGAGATCAGATGGTATGGCATTGCCTATGTAAGTGGCATTTTGCTAGCATGGTTCTGCTGTACTGCCCTTATTAAACGAGGTTACTCTTCGATTCTCTCAAAGGATATAGGAGACTTTATTCCGTGGGCTACCGTTGGGATTGTCGTCGGAGGGCGCCTAGGGCATGTACTGTTTTACGGCGGCAGCTATTACCTTGACCGACCCCTTGAGATTCTCATGATCTGGAAACCAGGAATGGCATTCCACGGAGGCCTCATTGGTGTTGCAATTGCCACCATTTGGTTTTGTCGCATACGTCATATTAAGATTCTTGATCTCCT
>DOCA01000092.1 GCA_003503995.1 Holosporales bacterium | reverse complement strand
AAGGTCGACGAAAGCTTTAAAGTCAAAAGCCTTGTACTGGGAGGGGCATATAGACAGTAATGAGGTTTTAAAGGTGCAAAGTTCGCTCGCTCAAGAACATCATACAACTGGTGTCCCGTATAGGGCGTTCCATAACCAAGGGGGGTTGTGGTTGTTTGCGCCCACGCAGCCCGTCTATTGGGCACAACGACAAGGAGCTCTCCGCGATCACTTAAAACCCGCCAACATTCTTCAAGGATTTTTTGCACCTGATCCGAGTACTCTAAAGCATGGCACAAAATTAATCGATCGATAGATTTATCTTGCAGCGGCCATTGCGCTTCTTCGACAAGAGACGTTAAATTCTTTTTGTTTTTAGGCCAAGATCTCGCCCCTTGGGGGGCTGGCATCAGGGACAAAATACGTTCAGCTTCGCCTTCAAAGAGACTCAAATAGGGATGGCAAAAACCAAAACCAACCACAACTTCACCCTTAACATCGGGCCATATTCTCTCGATTGTAGCTGTCACTTTACGTTGGACAAGAGTGCCAAGGTTCGATTGGTAAAAGTTTTTTAAACGCTCGGCATCCACCCACATAAAAGAGCTATCCTTTTATTTTTCCATCAACGGTATAATCCACTCGCGCCCGCACGATTTTACCTTGCTTGTATTCTGTCTCCGACCTTAAAGCACCGTTGGGGTAATAATCTCGATCTGTGCCGACTTTAAGCCCATCATCATATTCTTCAATTCTTTGCAATTCCCCATCAGGAAAAAATATTTTCTGAAATCCATGTTTGATTCCCCGCACGTACTCACAGGTTTTAAGCAAATGGCCAAGTTTATCATAATGCTCAGCAACTCCTTGAGTTTCGCCAAGAACCTTAGGAAACTTCGTCACAACGTTCCCTTGGTTATCATAATCGATACGCAAACCATGGGGTTGATCATCCTCATACATAGCCATAGACATCACACGCCCTCTCTCATAGGCTTCAACGACACCATGCATTACATCGTTGCGATAAAAAACTTTGCGTGCCATTTCTCCTTTTACATCATATTCGATGGCCGGCCCATCTTTTATATCATTAATGTATGTTGCTTTAAGGTAGATAACACCTCTAGTATAAAATTCGCAAATCCCATTGCGCATGCCATTTTCAATGACCAGTATTTCTGTTACTTCTCCCGTATCCTCATCCACAATCTTATGAACACCATCGTCTAGAGGCCTTTCTGCATCAGCCTTACGCTGAGCCTCTTTATCAGCGATAATTTTTTTGATGTCAGCCGTAATACGAGCACCAATAGCAACAGCTAGAGGCACGACCTCTTCCTCTTCAACAGCTGATTGTTCAGCTTTTTCCTCTTCAGAAGCCGATTGTTCAGCATTTTCTCCTTCAAAAGAAATAGAATCATCTTGCGAGCTATTTCTATCAAGGGGCATATCAGATGTTACGCCTTCAGGCATAATCATATCTTCTTTCTCAGTATCTAGGTCTTGGGCCAAATTTTCAGCCATTATTCATTCCTCTTATGTAACAACTATGTAACAACAGTAAAGCTGGAAACAGTAAATGTAGTGGCAGTCGCCGTCACAGTCATTGAACCACCAGACGTTATTGAATAACTACCACCAGATGTTGAGCTGATAGAGCCGCCAGCCGTAATAGATGTTGAGGCGCCTGATTTCATACTCAAAGATGTTCCAGCTGTTTCACTCATACTTGTTCCTGCTGTGATATTTGTACTTGTTGCAGAAAGGGTTTCAAATTTTGCGCCTGCTTTAATACTTGTATCTTTGCTCGAGGTCGTTTCGATCTTGTCTCCTGCTGTCATGCTTATCTTACCGCCAGCAACAACGTCAATATCAGCAGCAGCATTTACCTTAATACTAGCACCAGAAGTTACCTCTATATTATTCTTAGCGTTCACAAAAATATTATCTTCGCAAACAATCGTAATATTGCCCGTTACCGTCAGGTTATACGTCTCTGTATAAGTTCCATAATAATGGCCTGTCACATCTTCTGTTTGATTTCCGGCTTCAAGTGTCAGAGTCGAGTTTCCAGATTGAAGGGTTATGATACGATGTCCTTCATCTATCATAAGGCGCTGATTTCCCTTCTTCAGGCGCGTCACCTCATTTCCTTCATCCAATAATGTGCCCTTGTTACCGAGGTCAATCTTAAGCTTTTTATTTCCTTCCTCGATACACATAAGGTGATTACCCGTATGAATATATGTCTTATCATCACCGGTCACAATTTCATGGGTATTATTGCCCGTTTCAATAACCGTGTGACGGTTCCCCTTGATGATTTTATGGAAATCATTTCCTTCTTTAAGAACAACTTCGCGGTTTCCTTTTATGATGGTTTTGCGATCGTTACCCTCTTTGAAAACCCGAGACATTGTTCCTTTATCATGCTGGTATTCCGTTAGGCCTTCTTTGATATACGTGGTGTCCCGAATGGGTCCATTGCCGCTCATAAAAGACGTATAGCGGCTTCCCGTTGACAGCTCTAAAATATCGTCTCCCATACCAACGGGAAGATCCTGTCCTTTTGGAGTGACCTTAGGCACTGCAGCGCCGCCGCCTTTCAAGAGAACATTACGATCCCCATGATCCAAAACAAGCCACTTAGACCCTTTTTCAATATGTTTTGTTTCCGTCTCAATTGTATAGGTATCGTCATCTTTTTCATGCCGTTTATAAACTTGCTCCTCGCCCGTTTTATCTTCAAAGCGCAGCTCATTGAATTTCTCGGGTCCCGGCGGGAAAATACTGGATTTTGTTTTAAAGCCACTTTTTGTTGGAGTGAATTCGCTGGTCACACGCTCTGGCAAATAAGGTGGCATATTGTCCGAGTTATACAAACTTCCTGTGACCACGGGACGGCTTGGATCCCCATCAAGAAAGTTCACCATCACTTCCATACCAATACGCGGTGTAAAGAGCACTCCCCAGTTATTACCACCCCAGCCTTGTTGCACACGAATCCAGCAAGAACTTGTGTCATCATTGGGCCACTGACGATCCCACTTAAATTGCACTTTAATACGACCATATTCATCGGTCCAAATTTCTTCGCCAATGGGTCCCGTTACAATGGCCGATTGAATACTTTCAATTTTTGGACGGGGCGTTTTCCTCGGAGGACGATAAATAACGCTATCATCAAAAGCTTTAAATTTGTTGCGATATAAATAAGTCCTCTCTCGAAGATCTCTATCTTCATGAATGTCTGGCTCAACACCACTTTGAATTTCATGGGTGATACGATGAATCACATACTTCTTACCCATCATATCTGCTCGATGATGCTTGGCCAGCAAGAAGGTACCCCCATTTGTTAGATAGGGGGCGATGGATTCACCCGTTATATATTTTTGAAGGGCTTGAGATTCTTCAAGACGTAATTTTATTAAAGCCTCCAAGCGCCCTTGTGCTGGAATATCTTCGTGGTCAACTTGGCCAGGGTATTCATATCTATCCCCCACCAAGGTTTCTTGCACTGGACCAGACATATCCATGGAATACAAATCCGTACTTGCCGTCTTCATATTATAATCATTGGCTGCATGAGATAAAGACGCAACGCGCTCGCTAAAATCACATTGATAAAGCGTATTTAAAAGAGCCTTATCCGGAGAAGAATCTGTGTAGCTCAATTGCTCGCTACCAGCACAAGGCTGAAAAGCCGTTGGGGCATCGGCTAAAACCAGCGTGTGTTTTCCCTGCTCATGTTTAAAAAAATAAAAAACGCCTTCTTCTTCCATCAAGCGACAAACGAACTCAAAATGAGTTTCGTTGTACTGCACGCAGTATTCCCTTGGAACCTGACCACACGTTGTGGTCTGAAAAAGAACATCCGTCACACCGTGTTCCGTTAAGACCGTTTTAATAATATCTAGGGGCTTTTCATTTTGGAAAATGCGACAATCACTGGAAAGGGTTAAGAACCATAATTTTGGATAAACCTTTAATTCATACCATGTAACTTCGCTTGCATTGGGGTCGGACGTCGCATACTGCATAAAATGTCCCACAATACCATGGAAATAGCGGTCTCCATCCTGAAGCTTTATAGCGAATGTCACTTCTTTTCCCACAATACTATCAAAGGCAATATCAGGGGAAATGGAGGCTACATGGGCTTCAATTAGAAAAAGTTCATCAATACCTTCATGAACCTTCATCCGGCGCATGTTTAATAGGTCAGGATCACCCAACGGGTGATCAATGGTCATTGTTGCTTCAAACTGAGTTAACTGTGTTCCTCTTATGCTTGACATTGTTAAAAAGCAACCTCCAATTCATAAAGAGCCCCTGCAAAGGACCCACCATTAAACTCGCTAAACCCACTATTTTTAGCCGGCTTTTTAAATTTAATTTTGATCCCTTGTATGAAAGATTCTCGCAAAGCTTTAAAACGTTTACTATAATCTAGATCCAATTGAGTAAGGCGTATATACTGCCCTTCCCTTTTAACGAGAGGGTTTAGTCCCCGAAATTCCGGCTTATAAATTTCATCGAAAGAACCATTTTTAGCCACACTATAAAAACGAAACGGTTGTCGGCATTGTACCAATAATCCGTGAATGACCTTATCCTTCACATGCATAAGCTTTTGCAAGACGGATTTATCAATACCAAAGCGAATTTCTTTCACGCTTAAAACACCCAAATCAACAGCTCTCTTCATAGCTGCTGCAACCCAACGATTCACAACATAATTTTGAGGAGCTCCCCAATATCGCTCTGTAAAATAAAGAGATAAAGTACCTAACTTTGCAGCAGATTTCTCTGTTACAAAAAACCACCTCCCCTCTTCAAAACGCAAATCATCCATAATCTGCTTAATTTCTTTAATGGTTAGCAATTTATAAGAATAAGCCAATCTCAGAGTCATTTCGATCTCAATAGCGGACAAAAAAGGAGGATTTTGATAAAGGGCAGTAAACTTCTCATTCAAAGGATCAACATCTTGGGCCGATAACTTTGCCTTCATTAACCATGGTTCAAGGCCCACAGTTTTTAAATAAGAGGAATGGGCTGCTAAGTAATAAGGCTTATTAGAACTCTTAGGGCGCAAGAAAAGCGTTCCTTGATGGGAAAAAACAGAATGAGCAATGGGTTCAAGCATACCGGCAATTTGCTCGTCCAAAGGACGGTTAAAACGCTTTAAAATCACATAAACACCCAAAGCATGGTCAAACAGGCTATACGCTGGAAGGGATCTGAAATAGCGGCTTGGGCCCGCATTATCAATAAAACGCATCCTCTTTAGAGCAGGATGGTTAATCAGAGCCTTAATCAAGTTATTATCCACAACAACATCTCCATAAAGAGACGTTATTGTTGACTGAGTCTTATTTTTTTGAGGTCCTGTTGCTTTTAGGTCTAAAGGCAAAGAAATCAAAACAAAGAAGCTGCAGACAAACAGATAAAAAGCACCGCGCTTTTTTCCTGTGGCTATGTGGTTTTGCAAACGTAACAAAGCAACCTCTTCCTGTGTTTTTAATCAACTCGTCTTTTTAAGTGCGAGTCCTTGCCTATAGTGTGCCACAGGATTCTGAAATCACAAAATCACAAAACATTGATTTTTGAAAATAAAATAAGAAAATTGCCTCTCTCTTAAAGAAAGAATTTCATTATTTATCAATTGCTTGACAATAAACTTATATAATTTTAGATAATTAATTTTTATTATTAAGTATTTTTAAATTATAAATTCAATATTCATTAGCAAAAGCCAATTAATATCAAAATATAAAGAACAATAAACAGGAAGGGAATAGGAAAATGGACAAAAAAATGATCACAACATCTCTCATCATTTTAACGCTCGCAAGCGGTACCAGCTTTGCTAACTATACAAAAAAAGGACTCCCTAAACCTGAAACAACTGAGGACAACCCACCCCTCACACAACGCCCTCTCACCTTGCCTTTCAACAAAATATCAAATGACATTATCCATCGCTATGAGGCGCGCCGCAAAATCATTGATGATAGCAAAGCCCTAGAAAATGAACGAGAACACCTCCAAGCCTCCAAAGAACGTTTTAAAAAAGAAAAAACCTATCTTTTAAGCGGGAAATTCTAGAGGCCTAATGCCCTCCTAGCTTCTACGGATTGAGTTCAATCATTCTAGATAGGGAAAGAACTTCTTGTAAGTTATGATATTTTGTTGGTCCATGAATCGCACGCATCCCATCAAGATCCTTAGAAAAAAGGCCTAATTTATCGAAATATTTAACAGCCAACATCAAATGAACGATCGTCGGCATATAATGCCCACTTCCATTTGTTAGATAGAATATTTTTCCGTCTTTCACAATGATATGGCCTGCACAAGCAATATCTACACCATAAAAAAGATGATGATGATGTAGCGCTGACTCATATAATCTATCCCCTGGGTCAATACGCATAAAACCTTTCAAATCTAAGGCCCATATGACATGGGCCGCTGAGAAAGGTTTTCCCTTGTACATAATTTTGCCATTTGCAAAAGACACACTCAAAGAATCAAGATTTTCCTCTAACAAGGATTTATCAGTTTGATAACATGATAAAAATTGCCCCACAATGGAATAGCCTGATAAATCAAGGGATAAAATACTTTGGTACCTAAGTAAAACAATAGGCCTCAAAGCCTTCTGTACATTAAACTTCTTAGATTTTTTAGACTTAAATAATACCTCTTCTCCGATAACAACCTTAATTCCCTGACTTTCCAGAACATCAGAAACAAGAGAATAGGAATTCACATCTTCCTTTGAACCTTCCGAAAGACATTGCATAGAAAAAGCTAAAAAATCATAAAAGAAAAATAGTTCTTTATGTTTTGTTTCGCTTTTCGTATCACTTAAATAAGAAGCTTTTTTTGATTTCTTGATATAGTCCTTTAAGTCTTTTTCTGTGATCTTTTTGCCCGTTTTTACTGCAAGCAATTTTGCAATTTTCCCTAGAGAAAGACGAACTTCTGAAAAATCCTTGCTTAGAATACGCCTGCACATCCCTGAAAATTGAGTCGCAACACCATTCTTCTTCGAAAAACCATGTAAAAGTTTCAAGAGTTGTAAATTGTCACGGCGTTTTTGAGACACCTTGCAAAAACTCTTGAATTCACCCTCCGTTTTTTCCAAGGCCACTGAAGTAATTTTAAGGGGGTATTTAGACGAGGAGCTCTCTCCCTCCACTTCCTCTATACGCACGCATTCAGAATACTGCGTACTCGCAAGACCAAATATAAAAAATGATAGAAAAAAAATACGTTTTATAGAAATAAACATAATAAAAAAACCCCTCAACCTCTTGTATATTAATAAAAAAATGGATAATAACAGTAGTTATTTAAAAAATCTTGATTTTTTAAATATTGCCTTCTAAAACAAAACAGAAAAGGAAGTTATAAATGATTCATTTTGTATGTATACGAGGCATCAACGGCAACGCCTATAAATATAGACGCAGAGCACGGCAACAAAGTGTAAATGCAAAAATGATTAGCTATAGTCTTTCCAAAAAGGTTTCAGCCTAGAAAAGAGCGATCGACGACTATGTCTTATAGTTTAGGAGCGAATGACGACGTCTGGGACCTTTTTGGAATGACTATAAATAGTGGAACTCATGGCAGAGATCGTCTATAGTGCCCAAATGTTAGATTTTGATTGGCGTACCTTAGAACTTGAAAAGCGCAATACGCGTTCCTGTGACCACCTTGGCTGTGACCAAGAGGGCTTGTTTCCTGCACCCAAAAATGTACAAAACTTAACATCGCGCTATTACTTTTGTCTCGAGCACGTCAAAGCCTATAATGACCAATGGAATTACATTGACCAAATTAGGAGTACAGGCGGTTCAGCAGACACAGACGATACCCAACAGCACCACCCCTTCAAACGGCACGGCAAGCCTTTTTCCCACTTTTTTCACCAATCTCCCAATGACCCCCTTGGCATGCTAGGCGAAGATGAAGAGGATAATTATACACCTCCCCCGACCCAAAAAGTCTTTTCCCCCAAAACGAAAGAAGGGAGAGCCTTTGTCGCCCTTGAACTTTCTTGGCCTTTTACCGAGACGGATCTTAAGCAGGCTTATAAAACTTTAGCAAAGAGATATCATCCTGATCTCAATCAAGAAGATTCTTCTGCCATTGAGAAATTTAGAGAAATCAAAGAATCTTACGAACTCCTTAAAGTACTCCTTTAATAAAGATAAAAAAACATAGAAAACGCAACCAAATATGAATAATAAATTTATAATTTATTAAGGTGTAACTGGCATTCTAAAAAATATAGGAACCTCTGCAAAATATAGTCATTCCAAAAAGGAATAGAACCATGCTGCGCCAACTCACCTACACTCTCTTAAGCATTACAGTTCTCACCTTAGTCGCTTCACCCTATAGTTATGCAAAACAACAAGCCTGTGCAGACTTTGAAAAGCATTTTAGAAAACTCGCTAACTTGGAAAAAGAATTCTCCTCCCTTAAACACAAGAAACTGGGCATGGAAGGATCAAGAACGTTGATCAAAGAAGCGGGGACCGATCTGCTTGAGCTTCGTGTTCCGTTAGTGGCCATGGACCCTCAAAAAAAACGCCCAAATCATCTCGCGAAATGCCGCAGCGCCTCGCAAGAATTCACTAAAGACCTTCCTGATGCACAAAAATCCCTAGCGGAACTTAGAGCTTTTGGTCCCATGCTGGGGTAGTGCCGTCTCAAAGGAAATCATCCTATCAATGCGCTTATAAGCTTTAAACCAGTGAAGAACCCTATAAGGCTGAGAGAGAAAATAAGCACAGAGAATAAAATAGCCATACCATAATCGTTTTTTTCGACAAAAAGAGCAAATTCTACGGAAAAAGCAGAAAAAGTTGTAAAGCTGCCTAGAAAACCCGAAACTAAAAAATATCTCATATTTTGTGACGCCGGCCAATAAAAAGCCATAAGCTCTGTTAACAGCCCCATCAAAAAGCATCCAAAAATATTCACAAATAAAATCTGAGCCGACATACCCATAACAACCGACGGCAAAAATTTTCCAACGGCAACACGCGCGACAGCTCCTGCCGCACCTCCTAAAGCAATAGCACTATAATGTATGATCATATTATGAGGTCCTATTCGTTAGAAAAACCATGATTCAAGCGGTCCTAATAAAGCCTCTTACAATAACTTTTGATAAAACCCTTGTGTGTTCGCAAAAATCTTAAATTGGTTAGAAAGACTCAAGAGAGAATCCCCATAGCCTAAGATTAAGTAACCGTGGGGTTGGAGAGACCTTTCAAAATTCTTAATAATTTTTTCTTGCAGGTCAGGCATCCAGTAGCTTAATTGATTACGAAATACCACAACATCATAGGCTTCTTGAGGGAGCTCTGAATCATAAAAATTTGTATTTTGAAAATTGATAAGTTCTCGCACTTCGCTTCTGATTATATACTCGTCTCCATTCCTCTTCAAGCCCTGTCCATAGAGATCAAAAATCACATCATCAATCTGATCAGCGTCAAAGGCCGCTGTTTCGGCTTGCTCAAGAGAGGCATTGCTTGTATCCGTTGCGTGCACATGAAGATCCCACCCCTCAAATTCTCTTTTGTGGGCATTAAGCAAAAGAGCCAAGCTATATGCTTCACAACCTTCTCCACACCCAGGCACCCAAATAGATATTTTCCGTCGATTACCATTTTGGTTAATAAGTTGAGGTAAAAGAGCATTTTCAAAGGCCTTGTACATCCCAGCCCCCCCAAAAAAGGTAGGCTGCGAGCGCAGCAAAAGAGATTCAATAGCTGCGATGGATTTTGTATTTCCCTTAAGGGCTTGCTGCATAAGTTGATCTTCGCTTTCCAATCCCAGCTTTAAAGCCATCTTCTTAAGTCTGTTGAGATTTTCAGCAATCATTTCCGAAGAAAGACGTGCTTGGCGTTCTTTATTGAAAAAAGCAACGCACTCTTCAGCAGGGTTCTCTTGCTTAATAAAAGGATTTTGGATCTCTTGAGCTTCCGACATCTAAATCTTCCTGTTTATTGATATATAAAAATCATATATAAAATATACTTTATTTATTATTAATAAAAAACAGAAACACATAAAAAGAAAGCAATAAAACTACAACATATTGTTTTCTTTGCAAAAAAACCTCCCGCTGTTTTGGGAGGTTCCTATAGAAGAAATTAAAATGAAATGGCTAGCCGGCTCTCGCCCTTAAAAAGGGCTCTGAGACAGAGATCTTTTACAAAGCGGCTTTAATTGCTATCCCCAGCACCGCCTTTACCCATTTGATCATAGGTTTGACGGTCTGTATTACCGGGATCAATGCTAACCGTACCGGGCTCTATTTCAGCATTAGCTCCTTTTTCAACTTTTGCCAAACATTCACTCATTTCGCGCTTACTAAGAGAAAAGTGAGCTTCACAATTATTGCTCCAGTCTGCTTGACGAGACTCACAACCTGCTAAAATCACAAGAGAGGCGACTGAGGCCATGGAGAGTGTTGACAACTTAAATGTTATTCTTTTCATGAGGATACCCCTATTTGATGAACACTATTATTCCTTGGTAGGATATGGATAGAAGGAAAAAATGTCAATGGATTTTCAAAACTAAAATCAGAATAAATCACGCTAAAAAAGGAAGGCGTAATCTTCTTAGTTTTGTGCTGTATGAGGCAGGAGTGACGCAGTGTGCCTCTTGCACATAAGGAGCGACTAACGATAAACGAGGCAAAAGGCTTAACACCAAGTACTAAGTGTTTTTAATTGCGCACCAGTCTAGGAAAGAGTGATCGACGACTATATTTCATAGTTTAG
>DOCA01000118.1 GCA_003503995.1 Holosporales bacterium | reverse complement strand
AATAGAAGAGCTGCAGAAATCATTGTGCGACCAAATCCTTCTTCAAAAAGACGGCCAACAACGTAAGCAGCAGAGATAAATCCAACAAGATAACCAGCTGTTGGTCCAACCATATAAACAAATCCAGCGCTATGTCCTTGTAAAACAGGAAGGCCGAGGGCGGCTTCAAAAAGATATAAGACTACTGTGGCCGTTGCAAGACGAGATCCATAAACACAGCCAAGGGCAATAACAGCGAAAGTTTGCATGGTTGTTGGCACGGGGTAGAAAGGAATACTTATTTTTGCGCTTGCCATTAGAAGAGCGGTTCCTAGGAAAGCAAGGGCCATAAACTTAAGGGCTGATAATGTGTGAAGAGATGGAAAAAACCGCGCCATAAGGGTATTAGATAGCGCAGGGGTTGATGGGGCAACCGATAATGATGAAAACATTGAAAACTCCAGCATAATATTCTTTATTTTTACCATAAAGAAAAAAGTATTGTATCGCAATCAAAACTTACCAAGAGGATGGTTTTTCCAGAAAGAGGGTTTCATTTTTATTTTCAAATGCTTCTTCCCTTGAAGTTAATCAATGACAAAGGGTTGTTATAGAGAGGAGATAAAACGTTTTTTAGGTGAGTTATTAAAAATATAAAAATTAACGAGTTGTTAATATTTGCCTGTGACTCTTTAAAGAAGATGAAAACATAAAAAAGGTAGAATCATGGATGATATCATTCAAGATTTCCTAATGGAAACTGCGGAAAACCTTGTACAACTTGACGTTGACCTTGTTGCTCTTGAGCAAGATCATAACAATACGGAACTATTGGGTAATATTTTTAGAACCATCCATACCATCAAAGGGACATGTGGCTTTATTGGACTACCGCGCCTTGAAAAAGTAGCTCATCATGGTGAAAACGTTCTTGATCAATTCCGAAATGGTGACTTGGATGTGACGCCAGACGCAATCACAGCAATTCTACATTGTATTGATACTATTAAAGAAATAATGTCTTACCTTGAAGAAAATGGAGAAGAGCCAGAAGGCGATGACACGGAAGTGCTGAATGAATTAAATCGCTTTATGGAAGAAGATTCAGGAGGAGCTGAAAAACCTGATTCAAAAGAAGATGCTGAAGAAGCAAACGAACCCAGTCAAGAAAATGAAGAGCCCGAGCAGGCAGAAGAAGCTTCGGGTGCTGCTGAGGAAGACCCTTTTGGTTTTACACCAACACCCGCTCCCGGAGCCGTCTTTAACGATACTCCAGCAGAAGCAGGGGGTTCTCAAGAGTCAGAGGAACCCAAAGCCGAGGCTGAGCCTAAAGAAGCTGAACCCAAAGAAGAAGTTGTTCAGGTTAAAAAAACAGAGCCTAAGAAGCCTCCCGCAAAATCAGAAAAGAGTGGTTCTTTAGCAACACAGAATATCCGTGTTAATGTTGAGCTTCTCGAGAATTTGGTAACGTCTGTTAGTGAACTTGTTCTTGCCCGTAATCAATTATTACAAATTGCTCGTGATTCAGAGAATGATGAGTTTAAAGTGCCTTTGCAACGCTTAAACCATATTACTTCTGAGCTCCAAGAAGGTTTGATGCAAACACGTATGCAACCTGTTGGCGCGGCGTGGTCTCAACTGCCTCGTATCGTGAGAGACTTGTCTCAAGACCTGAAGAAAGAAATAGACCTTGAAATGCTTGGAGCAGATACGGAGCTTGATCGCCAAGTTATTGAAGTCATCAAAGATCCTTTGATGCATATGGTGCGTAACTCTGCGGATCATGGGTTAGAATGCCCTCAGGAGCGCCTTGATGCTGGTAAGGCCCGTAAGGGAAAGATCATCTTAAAAGCTTATCATGCTGGTGGTCACGTTGTTATTGAAATTTCAGATAATGGCCGGGGTCTTAATAAGGAACGAATTGAAGAAAAGATTACGACGAATGGCCTTGCAACACCCGAGCAACTTGAAGTTTTTAGTGATACGCAAATTTATAATTTTATTTTTGCAGCTGGGTTTTCAACGGCCGCAACGGTTACAAATGTTTCTGGCCGTGGTGTTGGTATGGACGTTGTAAAATCAAACATTGAAAAAATTGGGGGGTCTGTTGAGGTAACATCAACACCAAGAGAGGGTAGCCTCTTTACTGTTAAAATTCCTTTGACACTAGCTATTGTTTCTGCCCTGATCATTCGTTCAGGTGTACAACGTTTTGCAATTCCTCAAGTGAGTATCACAGAACTTGTACAAGCTTCTGAGGAAAGCGAGCATACCGTTGAATATGTAAACTCTCATCCTGTTTTAAGGTTACGTAATCAACTTTTGCCTCTCGTTACGTTAAGTGATGTGCTTGGTATTTCTGAACCGACAAAACCTCAACCTGTGGTCGAAGAAAAGGAGGTTGAAGTTGTAGAGGAGCAAGAGGGGGAAGAGGAACAAGAATTAGGCCAAGATAATAAAGTAGAAAAGAAAGCTATTGATTTCGGATCTTCACTGGAAAATATTGGGGATGATCAATTTATTATTGTGGCACAGGTTGGCTCTGGTCAATTTGGTATCATTGTTGATGAGGTTTATGATACAGAAGAAATTGTTGTAAAACCTGTTTCGCCCTTATTGCGTTCTGCAAAATTGTTTGCGGGTAATACAATTTTGGGTGACGGTTCTGTGGTGATGATTTTGGATCCTAAAAGCATTTCGGATAAAGTTGGTGAAATGCATGCCGGTTCTAACGAGCTTCTTCAAAACGAGAAAAAAATTGATTCTCCCGATGAACGTAGCATGCGTTTTCTTCTCTTTAAAGCAGGGGATGATGCGCCTAAAGCTGTGCCGTTGGCTTTAATTGTGCGTCTTGAAGAAATTAATGCGGATGACATTGAAACATCCAATGGTTCTCATGTGCTTCAATATCGTGACCGCTTAATGCCTTTGACATCTGTTCAAGGTTTCTTAGAATTTGAGCCAGGTGTTCAAAAATCTGTATTGGTATTTCAACAAGGCCATGAGTATGTCGGATTAGTTGTTGATGAAATTATTGATGTTATCGAAGATAAATTAGATATAAAAATGAACACAAGTACCGGCGGAAGTTACGGCAGTATGGTTATAGCAGAACATACGACCGATCTGCTGGATATTGATTATTTTATCCAACAAATTTGCCCCAATTGGCATTCTATGTTGGATGATGAGATGACAGGAAAATCCCAACAGAGTGCGAAACATGATATGACGGTTTGCTTTATTGATCACTGTACTCTTTATCGCAATTTGATTACACCTCTTTTGGAACTCCAAAGCATTAGAAGTCTCGCCTTTGAAGAAGGGACAGCAGCTCTAGCTTACCTAGAAGAGCACGCAATGAATGTTGATGCGTTTATTTTGGATAAGGATTCCCTGGGTGAAGAGCCTGAAGAATTCTTGATGGCCTATAAAAAGGCATTTTCTCATGTGCCATGCTTTATTGTTGGTGCTCATTTCAAGGCAGAGGACGAAATTCTCTTTAGTAAGTATGAGTGTATTGCTTGCTTGGCCAAAAATGATAGGGATTCTATCATTACGACAATTCGTGATTATCTTGAACAAGCAAGGAGTTTAGCAGCATGAGTGCCGTAGAAGCTCAAACTGAAGATTGGAATGAAAATGATGGCGCTGCAGGCGTTACAACTTCAGACAATCAACTTTTAACATTTTATTTGGATCAGCAGATATTTGGTATTCCCGTTAAATATATCAAGGATATATTTAAATCCACGGAGATTACAAAAGTTCCCTTGGCACCCTTAGAGGTTGCGGGCGTCGTTAATTTACGTGGACACATCGTGACAGCCATTGATTTACGACAGAAACTATGCATCTCTCCGCCTAAAGATGGACTCCAAGCTGCAATGAATATTGCTGTGGATGTCGGGGAGGAGATGTATAGCTTTATTGTAGATAAGGTTGCTGATGTGACTATGTTTTCAAAGAAAGATTTTGAAGATAACCCAACAACTCTTGATGAAAAACTAAAAGAGCTTTCCATGGGAATTTATAAATTAGAAGGAAAGCTCCTAATTGTTTTAGATGTTAAAAAAATAATAAATTGTGCTGAAAAACAGTAGTTCTTGTAAGGAAATAGTTTTTTTACAAGAAAAAAAAGAGGAATGAATCTAATGTCTGCAAATTGTCTCGTGGTAGATGACTCTACAACAATCCGAAAAGTTATAGGGCGTATGTTTGAGAAAATGGATTTTGAGGTCAGAGAGGCTGAAAATGGGCAAATCGCCCTTGAGTCTTGCCTCTCAAGTATGCCAGAAGTCATTATGCTGGACTGGAATATGCCTGTCATGTCTGGTATTGATTTTCTGCGAGAACTGCGTAAAGCCCCTGGAGGAGATACTCCTAAAGTTATTCTGTGTACAACAGAAAATGAATTTGAAGCGATTCAAACAGCTATGAGCGAAGGGGCTAATGAGTACATTATGAAACCATTTAATGAGGAAATTATCAAAGAAAAGCTCGAGATTGTTGGAGTCCTTTAAATGAATATGTTACCGTCTAGACCCTCTCTTTCTAAGACTGCTGGCAAATGCCGTGTGATGTTAGTTGACGACTCCCTAGTTGTTCGCGGAATCTTGAGAAAAATCCTAATGTCTGACCCTGAAATTGAAGTGGTTGCTGGCGTTGGTAATGGTAAGCTTGCTATTGAAGAGTTAGATAAAAATGAGATTGATGCTGTTATTCTTGATATCGAGATGCCGGTTATGGACGGTATTACAGCTCTTCCCTTACTTCTTGAAAAAAAACCAGATCTTGTTGTGCTTGTTGCCTCGACGCTTTCCTTAAAAAATGCAGATATTAGTATAAAGTGTTTACAGCTTGGTGCTAAGGATTACATTCCAAAGCCGACAACGCAAACATTTGCTAATGATGAAGATGGCTTTAAACGTGAGCTTATTGGTAAGTTAAAATACATTACCCAGTCTATTCGCGATCAAAAGACAGCGGCAAAAGCAGGACCGGCTTCATTGCCTCAGAAAGGAAGTGCGTCCTTAACACCTTCGGCATCTGCTTCAGAACAGGAATTTTCGTTACGCCCTCTCCTTAGTGTGCGTCCTGAAGCAATTGTTTTTGGTTGTTCGACAGGGGGCCCTCAGGCCTTAGCAGAAGTTTTGCGCGGTGCTAGAGGCAAATTAAAACAGCCAATCTTCGTAGCACAACACATGCCTCCTTTGTTTACAAAGTCTCTGGCCTCTCATCTTGAAAGAGGAAGCGGCATACCGGCTAAAGAGGGAGAAGATGGCGAAGTCGTTAAAGCTGGTCAGATTTATATCTCTCCTGGTGATTATCACATGGAAGTACTTACAAAGGGGAAAGATAAGATTATTAAGCTATCTCAAACCCCTCCCGAAAACTTCTGTCGCCCCTCAGTCAACCCTCTACTTCGGTCTGTTGCTCAGGCTTATGGTGGAAAAGCCCTATGTGCTATGTTGACAGGCTTAGGATCTGATGGATCTCAAGGGGCAAAAGATTTTGTTGATCAAGGTGGAACGATTATTGCTCAAGATAAGCAGACCTCCGTTGTGTGGGGTATGCCTGGTACAGTTGCTCAGGCTGGCCTTTGTTCAGCTATTCTTCCGTTGAAAAGTATTTTAGGGGCACTTGATAAAGTTGCTAATGCCATTAACCCAAAATTAGGAGTGAAATTGTAATGCCTTTATCAGAATTTGATAAGTCCCTTTCACCAGTTAATTATCAGCTTTTATGTAAAATGTTAAAAGAATTTTCTGGCTTACATTTAACGGACAATAAAATGTATCTCGTGGAAACACGATTGCAGGTTGTCGCAAAAAATTATAATTTCAATTCTTTGAATCAACTAATTGATGGCTTAAAGGGTCCCTTGTTTCAAAAGTTGCGGGTTGATATTTCAGAGGCGATGGCAACTCCTGAGACGTTCTTTTTTCGAGACAAAAAACCTTTTGATCAATTTAAAGACTTCGTTATTCCGCAAATGTTAGAGCGACATAAAATGGCAAAGCGCCTTAATATTTGGTGTGGCGCGTCTTCTAGTGGTCAAGAGCCGTATTCAATTGCGATGATTGTTGATGATTTGCAAAGAACAGTCCTTAAAGGATGGACTGTTCGTATCGTTGCTTCAGATTTTTCTGAAAAGATTCTTCAAAAGGCAAAAGCTGGTATTTATTCTCAATTTGAAGTTCAACGTGGTCTTCCTATCCAATATTTGATGAAGCACTTTAAACAAGAAAGTGACGGTTGGCATGTTAAGGATGAATTGAAACGTATGATTGATTTTCGCAACTTCAATCTACTGCAATCCCCGTCGAGTCTTGGTAAAATGGACGTCGTGTTTTGTCGTAACGTTTTATTCTACTTCACCCCTGAAGATAAAGGGAAAATCCTTGATAACATTGCGAGTATTCTTAACCTAGGGGCTATGATGTTTTTAGGATCTGCTGAATCAACGGTTGGCTGTTCTAATGCGTTTATTGGATTGAAAGAAGAACGTGGTGTGTATATGAAAACCGAAGATGAGCCTATTGCGCTTTCTGCATAGCTAAAGGGAAAATTGTTTATTGGCCCATGATGAGGATCGACCAAA
>DOCA01000048.1 GCA_003503995.1 Holosporales bacterium | reverse complement strand
ACTCAAAACTAAATCACTATATTAAATGGGTATCCTCCTGCAGCAAACTCATAAGACGGCAAGGAAGATCCTGAAACCCTCTATGTTTGTAAAGATCACCCAACAGGATAGCAAGGGTTTTTAAACGTCCGTCAAAAGAAGGCGGGATTTTGTAACTTCGGTGCAAGTGAGCTCTAAAATCCATCAAATCGCCTGCCTGCCTTACAAACGCTCTCATCAAGGGGGGTTTACATCGCTCAAGGCTCAAGACAGGGGGGAAATCTATCATAAAGTCCCAAGTATCCGCTCGTCTTAGATCATATCGTACGTCACTCTCGAAAGGATCATAATAGGCCAATGGGTCTTCTTCGAGAATAACCGTCTCATCACTGCTATCCAAATCATCTGTTATGATGACACTCAAAGGGGAAAGAACGGCTCTACCAGCAGTAGGGTTTTTTTCGTCATCGCCGCCATTAAGCAAGGCAAAAAGATCCGAGCTTCCCTGAGACCTCAAAAAGGGTGGCGGGTCTTGAATGTCCGACACAGGCGTTAGAGCTCCTGTCATTTTCGGTTCCACGACAAGAATCCCAGACTGATAACCCGTATATCCTTTTTCCCTCTCAACCGATTCTGTCCACTGGCCCCTTTCATCTTCATAAGTCACATGCACAACACTCCCCTCAAATTCAAAAGAGACAATTTCTTTTTCTTGAAAACTGTCATTAGGAGCACAGGACATCACAACATTAGAACAAACAAAAAGAGAGAGAAAAATTGCGGAGGAAAGAAGTGAAACACATATGAAAAAACTATGCCTCAGAGACGTGTTTAAAGTCTGCCGACCACATTTTTTCAAGGTTATAAAGCTCACGAATTTCAGGACGGAAAAGGTGCACAATGACATCATGACCATCCACAAGCACCCAATCACATGTGGTCGTGCCTTCAATATGAATATCCGTATAGCCATTTTTATGGAAGAATTCCTTTAATTTATCTGCCAAATTCTTCACAAAACGACCAGAGGTTCCATTAGCGACAATCATAGCATCCGCAAAGGCGGACTTACCTTCTAGATCAATTTTCACAATGTCTAGAGCTTTATTCTCATCAAGAAAAGCATAAACGCGATCCGCCAAAGTCGACGACGGCGGTATAATATTTCCCTGTTGTGTATTCTCTTTTTGTTCCACTACATGCTCTTTAATATTTCTATTCCTTCTCTTAAGTTCTTTCCACAAAGACTATACTATTATTATAACATTTCTCAACAATGAAATGCAAAGTTGTTCTTACCACAACCCATCTTCTTCTGGCTTAATAATTTGAAAAATCTTACGCAATACTTCTTTAACACCTTCTTTTTGCACTGCTGAAATCACATCAACGGGCTTTCCAGAAAAGGCTTCAAGGGCTGCTTTTTTCTCAAGAATCTCTTCATCCAAAAGCGCATCTGATTTATTCAGCACAATAACCTCTTCTTTAGAGCCTAACTCGTCAGCATATTTCTCAAGCTCTACTCGAATGGTTTTATAGGCTTCAACAACATCTTCTTGTGTCCCATCAATGAGATGGATCAGGACTTTGCAACGTTCTACGTGGCCTAAAAAGCGATGACCAAGCCCCACCCCTTCATTAGCCCCTTCAATAAGCCCAGGAATATCAGCCACACAAAATTCCTTATCATCCACATAGACAATACCTAAGTTTGGGTGAAGAGTTGTAAAAGGATAATCCGCAATTTTTGGCTTTGCCCGAGAGACAACAGAAAGGAAGGTTGATTTACCCGCATTAGGAAGCCCCACAAGCCCCGCATCCGCAATAAGCTTTAAGCGTAACCAAAGGGAAAGTTCTTCCCCGGGTGTCCCTGTATCAGCACGACGAGGTGCTTGATTGATCGAGCTTTTAAAATGAATATTACCGCGACCACCCTTACCGCCTTGTGCCAAGAGAACGCGCTGCCCGACTTCTGTTAAGTCGGCCAACAGAGTTTCCTGGTTTTCATAAAAAATTTGCGTGCCCTGAGGAACTTTTAGAGTGATACTTTCTCCTTTAGAACCAGAGCGCCCTCGCCCTTGCCCATGGTGCCCTCGCTCAGCCTTGAAATGCTGTTGATAGCGATAGTCAATAAGAGTATTTAAACCCTCAACGCATTCCGCATAGACGCTTCCACCGTCACCGCCGTCGCCGCCATCGGGACCTCCATATTCAACAAATTTCTCGCGGCGAAAACTGATGGAACCACCGCCACCAGCACCACTTTTAATATGTACTTTTGCTTGATCTAAAAACTTCATCTTTTATTCTCTTTGATGACATGCGATACAAAGTCACTATATAGCTGATTATTTTTGTGTATACACGAGGCGCCAGCGACAACACCTATTTTTATAGGCACGGAGTGCAGCAACAAAGTGTAAACGCAAAAAGGGTTAGCTATAATAAACACAAAAAAAGTGAGATATGATATCCCACTTTTTCTTAAAAGGTCTATTGCGTTAACGCATATCTCGTTTTAATGGACAGAAACAACTGTCTTATTATTAACTTTCTTAGAGAAAACAACTTTCCCTTCGATAAGAGCAAAAATTGTATGATCTTTACCAAGACCAACATTTTTCCCTGGGTGCCATTTTGTACCCCGTTGACGCACTAGAATGTTACCGGCAAGAACGCTCTCGCCACCATATTTCTTTACACCAAGGCGGCGACCTTCTGAATCGCGACCGTTACGGGAACTACCACCAGCTTTCTTATGGGCCATAACTTAATTCCTAGCTTTATTTGGTTGTCTTTTTAGCTGCAGCTGGCTTTTTTGCCGCTGTTGCCGTTGTCTTTTTAGCTGCCGCAGGAGCTGCTGCTTTTTTAGCGACTGGCTTTTTTGCAGGAGCAGCCTTAGGAGCCGCTGCTTTTTTCTCAGCTGCGGGCTTCTTTGGAGCAGCCTCTTTTTTAGGGGCTGCTGCCTTAGGAGCTGCTTTTACTTTACGCTCAGCCTTTGCAAGAGATTTTCCACCTTCAACGATCTCGTCAATGTGAATAACAGTCAAATCTTGACGGTGACCATTTTTACGATCATAACCTTGACGGCGTTTTTTCTTATAAACGATGATTTTATCACCACGAGCTTGCTCAAGCACCGTTGCTTTTACCACAGCTTTATTAACATTGGGCGTCCCAATCTTAGCTGTTTTCTCATCACCAAGCATGAAAACTTCTTGGAAATCAACTTTTTGACCAGCATCACCAGTCAGTCTTTCAATCTTTAAAATATCACCAGCTGAAACTTTATATTGCTTTCCACCGGTCTTAATAACTGCGAACATAGTATTTCTCTTGACTTACGTTTTGCTTTACCATAAACGAACCACCTAAAAGGTCAAGTCCATTCTTTATGAAACCACCGTATAAAGCTTAAATGCCACACAGAAGGTTTCTTTATCTTTTACCATTTACCATATCGATTCCTTCTGATTATAATTAAAGGAGAGAAAAGTCAAGAAAAATAATAAAAATGACCCCAGGTGAAGTACTACAAATCGGGCAAGAAGCCCTTTGGATTATCCTTAAAATCGGCGTCCCCATGATGCTTGTCGCGCTGGGCATTGGTTTATTGGTCTCCTTTGTGCAAGCCCTCACACAAATTCAAGAGATGACCCTCTCTTTTGTTCCAAAAATTATTGGAATGTTTTTAATTATGGTAATGCTCTTACCCTATTTTGGATCCGTACTTCATACTTTTACCCTACAACTCTTTGATAAAATCGTTGGGGTGCACTAATCCATGGTAGGCATTTCCACATTCTACCTGCACGATTTTTATGGCTACCTCCTTGTTTTTACACGATCTGCCGGATTTTTTTCCTCAGCCCCTCTTTTTTCCGAACAACGTATCAACGTTAGACTCCGCCTTCTTTTAACTCTCTTACTAACCCTAATTATCGCCCCTGCCGTTTCAGAACACCTTCCCAAAACCATGCCCGCCCAATCCTTTGTATTTGATTTAATGCTCATGGGAGAGCTTTTACTGGGTGTCTTTGCAGGCTTTATTGGCCGCGTCCTTATTGCGGCCCTTGATATTGCAGGCTCCCTCATTGGATTCCAAATGGGGCTCGCCAACGCTTTTACCAATTCACCTGCCTCGGCCCAACAAACAGGTCTCTCAACGGCCTATATTTCCATCATGGCGGTTCTCTTGATTTTTGTGACAGACTTTCACCATACGATGATTATGATGATTGTTGAAAGCTACGCCCTTTTTCAACCAGGTAATTTTGAAAGCTTCACAAGCTTAACGGGAGACATGGCCAATACCTTTACCCGCTTTATGAGCGCAAGCTTCTTACTGGGACTTCAGGTTGGTGCCCCTGTTACCATCTTGGGCCTTATCATGATGTCCGCTACGGGCATCGTGAATCGCCTTATGCCGCAAATCCAAGTCTTTTTTATCCTTCAACCCCTCCAACTCTTGCTTGGATTTGTTGTGCTTACGCTCTCTTTAACCATTGTATTGTCTTATTACATTCAAGACTTTGCCCTGAAGTACCAATCTCTTTGGAACATGGGGTAAAAAATGTCAGAACAAGAGGAAGATAAGTCCCAAAAAACAGAACAACCCACGGCCCATAAATTAGACAAAGCCCGCAAAGATGGTCAGGTCACGCTCTCTAAAGAAGTAGGGCATTGGTTTATGTTGCTGGCACTAGCCTTAATTTTGACCTACGTCTTTCCCTCAAGTTTCAAACGCCTCGCCCTTTTTATGCAATATTACTTTGAGCATGCAAGCCAAATCCCCGTTAATAGTGGCTCTATGATTGATGTAACGACCTCTTCTTTGAAAAATTTGGGCAGCATCTTTGCTCTTCCTATCCTCTTTTTAATCATCGCAGCAATCGCCTCTGGGCTAGTGCAAACACGAGGCATGGTCTCCCTTAAGGGCATGAAACCCAAACTCAGCAAAGTCTCTCCTGGAGCCGGAGTGAAGCGCCTATTCGGTTCCAAAGCCTTGGTAGAATTCTTTAAAAACGTTATAAAGCTCGCCATTATTATCAGCATTGCATACATGGTTATGCGCCCAGAATTTGATCACCTCCATACCCTGCCTCAATTGTCCGCCCTTGGCATTTTAGAAGAATTATCAGAGGTCTTTTTAAAGCTTCTCATCGTGGTGATATCCGTTATTACCGTTGTGGCAGCCTTGGACTACGGCTATCAAAAATACAAATTCATCCAAGATCTTAAAATGTCCAAAAAAGAAATTAAGGATGAGTATAAAGAGTTGGTAGGAGACCCTCACATCAAAGGAAAATTGCGCCAACTGCGAGAAGAGCGGGCGCGCTCCCGCATGATGCAAGATGTGCCTCAAGCAACGGTTATCATGACGAACCCAACACACTATGCCGTGGCGTTAAGATACGATTTAGATGCCATGGACACCCCTATTTTACTGGCCAAGGGAAGCGACCTTATTGCCCTTAAAATCAAAGAGACCGGTGAAGAAAACGATATTCCCATCATTGAAAATCCACCATTAACAAGGGCTATTTATGCTAATGTCCAAATTGGTGAAGAGATCCCTGCACAATATTTTGAAGCTGTTGCCCGCGTCATTCGCTATATCTTTGGCTATGACACTTACTATCAATCTCATCTAGATGATGGCATCGACGAGGCTTAAATCACTATATAATTATTTCAAAAAGAGTCTATATGTCTTTTTTTGGGAAATACTTGCCTATTTCACAAATTCTCCTTGATACTATAATCAATTCAATAAAGTTCCAGTCTAGACGCTAGAGACGACATCTAGGATTTTATTGAATCGACTATACTTTTATCACAACAGGAGGAGATACAATGACCGACAAGCAACCAACACTTGCTCAAAGAGAGAAATTTATCGAAGATCTCGAACTTACTTTCCAAGCAGCCCTTGAGGGAAAAAACTTACCAGCAGCCGTCAAGGCTAAAGAACTTCAAGCCAAAGAACTCGGTTTTTTTGGCATCGAGGCCACCAAGAAACTTTCTCTTAAAGACTTAAAACCTCAAGATCTTCAAGACCTCTTAGCAGAAATCGAATCCCACCCCTTTAAACATGTTCACAACCTAGACGATATAAAAAAAGAAATAAAAGAGATACAAAAAGTTCTTGAAGAAAGAGATAGACTACAAGAAAAGGTGGCTATTTCACAAGAAAACAGGGATGTCGAGAGCTAGCCTCTTTTTAAGACGACTCGCTTTTTAAAAAACGCCCTCTACACTACACAGGGGGCGTTTTCTTTGATTTATTGCTTTAAAATTAAAGGTCCTCCTCCACCTCTGGTTTCCATGCTTTGGCAAGCACTAGGGCTTCAGAGAGAACACGTTGATCCTCAACTATACCCTCAAGGGTTTCTTTAATTGTCGCAAGATCCCCCTCACCAGAGATCTCATCTAAATCACCAACAGCTTTCAAATTGGGATTTTCATCATTTGCTTCTCTTAATAACTGAAAAGCTGTTCCTAGTTTTTCTTGTTCGGCCGTTAACAAAACATATTGTTTCTCATGCACAACAAAAGCTTTCTGCCAAAGTTGCCCTTTGGCTAATGCCTCACTTAAGGTGCGCTGGGCCTCGACGATGTCATCAAGGGTTCCTTTAAGTGTCACAAGATTTCCCTCGCCAGCGATATCATCTAAATCGCCAACAATTTTTAAATGAGGGTTATCAGCATTTGCTTTTTCCAACACACTAAAAGCAGACGCTAATTTTTCTTGTTTGGCCGTTAGCGAAACATATTTCTTATGATATGCCGTAAATGTTTGTTGCCATTTTTTTGCTTCCCGCAATTCCACATCATAGGCCAATACGGCTTCTTCAAAATCAGAAACTTTTTGCTTGAGCGTATCAAGATCGGCGTGGGAAACATCCTCTGGTTCAAGAGCAGCAGGTTTATCATAGAGTGCATTAATACCCGTAAAGGCATCCGTGGTTTTGAGCACTTGAACAGCAAGAGCACTATAGGCATTTTTAAGGCTAATGACTTTCAAACGTTTATGCTCTTCAAAGGCTCTTGCTAATTGAAGACCAAGCTTATCCATGCGTTCCGCCAATGGCCTTAGCTTAAATAATAATGTGCTAAACGGTAAACCTCTATGAAAATCTACAAAATCCTCTTTGTATTCACTAACATCAAAAGACCTTTGGTAAGAAACAGATTCTTTATTACTAGGGTTTTCTTTATACAATAGGGTTAAACATTCATTCATAAGGGAAAACCTTGTAGCGTTCTCAGAAAAGATTCCCTTCATCAATTCAAAAGAAACAGAATCCGTAGATCCCAGATCATTTTTACCTAACTCTCCAAAATCTGTCAAATCAATGACAACTTTTTCTGGGATATCATCAATAACTTTTTGAACTCTCACTTCTGTATCTTCTTCTTCAAGAAGACTCCCCTGCACAGCTGTGCTAGCAAAAAGCAAAAAGACGGCCATTAGGCCAGCGCGGAATAAAGTGGTGTTTGGGTGTTTAATTTGTTTCATAGATCTCTCCTGTAAAGTGACGTACTTTTATAGTAGAGACTAATTTCAAGATGTCAAAGGGAGTTATTTAAGAAGTGTTATGAGGTCTATTTATAACTCTGGGCGCGTCGATAAGACAAAACAGCAATCAAAATTGTCATCAGCCCCATGACAACAAGGGCAATGGGCCACCAAGGTGTATCGAGGAAATAATGGGCTGTCATATCTCCAAGATACCCAATAAAAGCAATCGCCGTTAAGGTAAGCATGGCCTTACTACGCGTTATTTGCGTCAACAACAAACCGAACAAAGGTGCAAAACCAAAGAATTCAGGGTAGTGCACTCCCTTAAAAAGCATATAAGCCCCTCCATAAAAAGCAACCATGGCCACAAAATACCAAAAACCACAAATGGCTCGGTAAGGCGTTCTCTGTACTTTATACACAAGAGCAATAAGGGCCACTCCCCCCAACATGGTTAGAAAATCAACGGAAGCAGCTTGTCCAATAAGTTTTTCAGGAATAAGCATCTCATTCAATAAATAAGCAATCAGAGCTGAATAAGTAAAGGCAAGGTAATAAAACCCCATAAATAAAACAGATATCAGCGGGACTTTATAAAAGGTTACCATGGCTTGAAAAAGCATCAGAGTTGAAATGGTGAGTACAAAAAGAGGCAAGTTATCGCCGTCAGGAAATAACTCATGTAACGCAACACCTAACCCGCCGCCTTGAAACAAAAAAGCAATAACAAAAAAATTGCTCAACGCTAGTGTCGACGTTCCTTTTTTATAAAGAAGCAAGGCCAAAATATAAAGACTTAAGCCCACACCATAGGTCATGACGATGCGCTCTACGCTTAAAAAGTTCTCCCAATGATCTTTTAAATAAATTCCCAATCCACCAAGAACCAGCAACCCCCCTAAATAAGCAAGGAAAACAATAAAACGCGGTGTTTCTTTTAAAGGGGCTGACTGCCCTTTACCATAAGCATCAATATCAGCCAGACTGATTTTATAACGCTGCATCAAAGAAATAATTTCTGCTAAGTGATTCGATTTTGTATTGCTCATTTCCTAAGAATCCATCCATGAAAGCGTATATTGCTAAAACGTCTGCTATCGATTGGAATGACAATGCGACGCCCATCTTTCTTAATAATAGGTGTTGGCGTTGCAGTATCAAACAAATCAAACAAAACCATCCGAGAGTGACGTTGGCGCGCATACTTATAGCCATCAGGGGCTATCTTTTTGAGAGTCAGCACGTAATCCTCAATCTCAGGAATATCAATAACCCAACTGTGAGCTGTTAGTTCTTTCTTCGGAAGCGTTGCATCAAAGGGAATAGAGACGACTTTTTGTGTCTTAGCATCAAAGCGAAATAAGAAAATATCCGACGTCGCATAAACCTTTTCCCCTTCTTTCGCTTCATGGGCAATAAGAGAAAGGCGCTGTCCTTTGGCTTTAAAGGTATAACTTGTAATGCCATCGGGCCCCTGTTCGCTATAGGAACGAGCTGAAAAAAGCAAGTCATACTGAGGATCATCGGAGGTCGCTGTATAAAAAAGAGGCTTAAACAAAAAATAGCCAATGAGAATAAGGGGCGCGAAAATGGCGCCTAATAATAAAATATTTTCTTTTTTGATACGTGACATTGCTTTAATACCTTATTAAAAATAGTATATTCTCATTATGTTAAAAGAATCTTAATTTTCATAAATGACTTCGTCAAGGGGAACATCATGATCTTCTGTTATTAAGGCATCAAATTTTTGACATTCGTAGGCCCAACCAATTTTAATTATAGAAGGGTGCTTTGCAAAATAACGGTCATAATAACCTTGTCCATACCCCATTCGCCCTTTTTTCTCATCAAAAGCTAACAAAGGCACAATGCATAAATGAGGAATCACGATGGCTGAATTCGAAGCAGGCTCTAATATGCCAAGAGGAGATTTAATAAGAGACGTTCCTTGAGACCAGCTGTGAAAGTGCATCTCCCCCTCTTGTGTCAATCGTGGAAGGGCCATAGAGCAACCTTGTTCTGAGAGGTGATTCAGTAGAAGATTTGTTGAGGCCTCATCTCTTAGAGCGGAATAAACACCTACAAAACTCTCTTTTTCTTGCTTTAAAACACTTTGAAAGAGGGGTAAGTCCCAAAGAGCTGAAACACGTTTTTCCTCAAGCCTTAAAAGATCTGAAGAAGATTGTGTTGAAAAAAAACGCCCCCGAACCGCTTTGGCTCGTTGGCGTAAATTTGCTTTATTAGTCAACTGCGACCAACCTTAATCTTGCAACAAATGAGCTGCAATGAGCATATCAACATAGGGCTGAACTTCTTGCCTCATATTTCCTGACCCTGAAATTTTAGAGTCTTTGATACTCAGGAATTTACTCATGTGAGATTTCACAGCTTCAACTCCTACTAAAACAAGCTCACGCTCTTCCTTGTTGCTGTCTTTAATCTTACCATATTCGACCTTATTTTCCTTGATCACTCTGGTCACCCCTTTCAAAATCAACTTAGCGTATTGAGTTAAAAAGGCGTCATCAACTTTTACGCTCAATTCTAAATAAGTCAAGTCCGTAATGGGTTGCATAAAGGGCGGTAGTATTTTCGTTCCTCCATGGAAAGCGAGCAAGTCCTTTTGATAGTCCTCAATGAGAACTTTCACACGTTCTTGTGCTGATTTAATGATCTGGGCATTTGGATTTCCAAAATTTTTCGTCCATGTCCAGAAGTCATATCCAACAGTTTCCCCTTTAATCTCTAGGGTAATAGACTTATGGCCTGTAAAAACCGTTGTCAAACCTGCCTTTAAGATTTTTAAGAGCTTCGCTTCAAGAGCCTGAGAGCCCCCAGGAATAGGTGCTTTTTCTAGGACATCGTCCAAGAGTTTTTGCAACGGAGCTTCAACAGCCGCATTGAGCTTTTCTTGAATAGCAAACAAAAATACTTGTTCGTATTCTGGTTGAACTTTTGCAATTGTTGGTATACTTAATGGCTTAGCACCTTGTTTTATAGCTGGAATACCATTAGCAACAATAACCTCCTTAAGAGCTTCATCCATAGCCTTCATCAAAAGCTTCGACTTTTCTTGGTCTGTTAAGTACTCTTCTAAGGCGGCTTGGTTTGCAATCCCTTTTCCTTGAATGGCCTTGACCATAGCTAATCTTAGCTCACTTTGAAGGGTAATAGCGCTCACATCGGATGGCAAGAAAGGAAGCACAAGGCGCTCAAACATCCAAGAGAGTAAAGCTTCTGCTGCTTTTTGACTATCAGGATCATTTGTTCTTGTGGTAACCAAAAGATCACCATAATGGGCAACCACTTTCTGTCTAAAGAGAGGAACGGTAAACAGGCGCTCTATATCTTTTTTGACGGCAGTGCCGTCCCCAAGAGCAAACAAGAATTTACCCGTTGTGGTTTTCGCTTTTTCGGCCTCTTCGGCTTTTCTGGCTGCTTCTTCGGCCTTACCCAGCGTTTCCTTCAGGTTTTGAACCATCAAGTTATATTTCCCTTTTAGGGTCCGCATAAGCTTCCAATACATAACATCAGTCAGCGTTTTATCTTTTGGAACGGGCCATTTGAGCTTTTTATATTTTCCAGCTCGCACCGGAAAGTCTG
Source organism: Holosporales bacterium (assembly GCA_003503995.1). Lineage (GTDB taxonomy): Bacteria > Pseudomonadota > Alphaproteobacteria > Caedimonadales > UBA9215 > UBA9215. The sequence goes on along the minus strand of DOCA01000048.1, from coordinate 5,307 downwards.
TTAGGTAGACAAACCACTTATAAAGATGATCTTTGTGCGTATTAAACCCTGCTTCTTTCTCGCCATAAGCTTTTATGAACTCATCCAAAAGCACCTTACTGAGCACATAGTTGTCTGTAGCGCGTCTTATTTCAGAGGTTTCCTCTGATTGGAATTTTGCATGAGTTGTGATGTCTTCCACTTTTTCCCACAATCCAGGAGGATATTTACCATCACTAATTTTCTTTTCAACAAGCTTGTATTCATCAAAGAAGGCTTTACGTTTTTCCTCCATTTCCTCCGTCACACCATTGGGTATCATTGGACCAAATAAATTTGGTGGTGGAAGTGGAATATTTCCAGGGATTATGGGGGCGTTACTCACAACAGGCGCGGTCTTTGTCTTATTATCTGGCATTTTGGGGGCTTCAACCGTTGTGGTAGTTGTGCTGCCAATGGTTCCTGTACCACTAACAGTTCCACCCGTTTTAGAGGCCTTTTCCAGCTCTTGAATTTTCTTTTGGAGTTCGGGAATTGTTTTCCCTGTCGCCGTTGTTAATTGTTTTTTTAACCTAGTTATTTCTGCCTGCAGAGCACTTGTGTTTCCACCACTGGTACTCGTTGGAGCATCTAAACGATATTGCTGCACAGCAGCTCTTTTCGAAGCGGCATCAGCCCAAAGCTTTTCATTAAAAAACAAAAGGCTCAAAAAAGGTATTAAAAAGACAAAATAGCGCATAAAAAAATCTCCAATCATAAATAAATTATAACAGTCGAAGGTTAAAAATAGATTAACTAGTTTCTACAAATAGTATTTGAACCCTACTTTCATGGAAAAAACATTGGGACGTATTTTCAAAACATTATTATCTGCATTATCACCTACCACAATACTAGAAAGAAAAACGGTTTTTGATTTTTCATAAATCTCATAAGCTGCTATTATGGAAACAGCGCAATGCTTACTGATCTTAACTTCATGGACAAGGGCCGGGGCAAAACCCAATGAAATACTATGGTGGTTTGTCCTAATATCTTCGTTATTTCCATGATTGATAAGACGGTAGTGAAAGGACGAAATTGCCATTCCTAGTCTCAGGTAAATCTTAAGATAATCATAAACTTGTGCACCTACTATAAAAGACGGAATCAAATTAAATTGACGAGATGCTTTATAGGTATAGCGTTGAGCATTTTGCATTATATGATTCTTAATAGAAACAGTATCAAAATTCCCCTCTATGTCCCCTCCTAAAATATACTTCTGCTTCAATAGAGCAAGGTAGCCCAGGTGTAACCCTCCAATAAAATTATGCGAGCGCTTATAATGCGATGCACTTTCTGTTCTTGAAACAGCACCCGACAGAGTTGAGGTCATATCCATTGAAGTACCTAAATACACGTACCCAGCTTGAGCCCCCACGAAGAAGCCAGATTGAGAAGGATTATCGCCTCCCGCTTTTAAAGGCGTTGAAGATAAAAGGCATGCGGTAATAAGAACAAAGGTTTTTTTCATGGTTTTTCCTGTTTTTTACTTCAATTTATTTAAAATTTTAACAGATTTATTCCATAAAAAAAGCTCTAAATTTTCCTTGGGTTTAGCCATCTTCTTTTGTAAGAGTCACGGTCACGAAATTTAACGCGCCTCGCTCTTTGCAAATTAAGCGAGCCATATCCTTATTTTTTTGTAAGCTTTTTTATTGCAAAAAAAGCTTTTGCAGAGGCATCTATACTCAGAGGGTTCAAAATTACGAACTTTCTTTTTTTAATTTAACAACAAGATTATTGTAATTAGAAACAGAAATTTTGCCAATTTTTTCAAAATAACCATAGTTAAGTAATAAGGCAACTATTCCTTCTAAATTAATAATAGGGCGATATGTCACATCCTCAAAATCAACATAGGCTCCCTCACTCATAAGAGCTGAAGCACCAACACCTGCCGCAATCGCTGGGTTTCCATAATGATCATTCACAAAACTCTGTGCAGTTCTTGCTATAAACGCAGGGGCAATTTCCCTATAAAAAGCATCTAAGACATCTTGATGTGTTTTTTCTATTAATTTATCCGCAGCACAACCAGCATTAATATCAAATTTCAATTGCCCTCCTTGGCCTTTGAAATGTAAAAAAGGAAGGCTGGGCGTCAACAAATTCTTAAGGTAAATGGTTTGATGAGGCGGCTCATGAATCTCTTGGCCCATAGGGGTTTCCGTTAAGGTCCTTACAAGCGCACTCTCCCCATTAAAAACGCTTAAAATTCTGAGCAAAAGATGCTGTTCAAGAAGATTGCGAAAACGCTTTATGTTCAACCCGAGCTCAATCTCGTCTTCATCATAAACTTGAAGGGCGTCACTTTCACAAAGCAAGTGAGATGAATGCGTAATCCCTACGGACTTGCCCCCACTGCACGTGAGAACATTAATCATAAACTGCATCATGGCTCGTGTCCGTGGAGAAAAACCATCTCCCTCGACTACAGATGAAAAAACCTTGATCTTACCAAGGGCTAGGGCTAAATGAATGCTGACGGGATCAAGGGTTACAGGGTTTTCACGACCTTTTTCTAAAGACGCAAAGTGTTTGGTAAAATAATGATGTGTTTTTTGCATGCTAATGTTCAAGCGCAAAAGAGGTGTACCGCCAAGGCTTGTAAAAGTTTCAGTATGTGTTGCACCATCTAGTAATAAACCGTCCACAAGAGTACAAAAATCCTCATGAGTCACCTCTGGGAAAGCTGGTATTGCTGGAGAACGCATCAATAAATGAGGTAAAAAGACAACACCATTATAGGCCGCAGGTCGATGGATTACTTTTTCTTGTCGTTTCTTTTGCAAAGCTCCATAAACAGCATAAGGATCATAGGAATAGGAGAGCCCCATACGGCTAGAGCGCAACTTAGACAAAAGGAAGATAACATTCTGAAACCCTTCCGAGCTTTCTTCGATATGGGGGGATCTATCTAAATTTTGTGCAATTATCAACGCCACTTCTTCGTGGTACTCCATTAAATTTCCATCAGATAAAATGCTTAAGAGAAAATCATAAGCAACTTTCCCGTGCTCAACAGCGTGTTCACAAAGCAGCCGTTTTGCAAAAGCTATTTTTTTCTGTAAGGTGAAAGTCCCTTTTTCCTTCTTTCCAAGGAGAGATACAAGCATAGATAACCCTTTTGCTTTAAGTACTTCTCCTGCAGAATACGACACAATATACCCCGCAAGGTCACCTTGAAAACTAAGGTCAAATTGTGAAAAATCTGTTGTATTGATAAGGTCAATGACTTGCTCTTGTTCTAACGGTGTTAAAAACTCATAGTCGTCAACAAATTCAAAAGCTGATAAAAGTTTTGTGTTCTTATCACAAGCTTCCTCCCCAAAAAAGCACTCCCGACAGTACTTGTACTTAGAAAACATTTTTGGATTACGGGGGAATTTATCTCGATAAGCCCGCAAAGCCTTAAAACGCCATTCTAAAGGAGCATCCCGGTCTTGAATAAGAGTGGCATAACCACGGTATCCCAACCAAGATAAAGAACGACTACTTCCCTCTACCTTACGCAATCTTTCTGATGTTTCAAAAAGGGTTTGAGGACCAGTGTATGCCTCAAGGAACTCAAAGAAAACAGGAATGATATAAACATTAAAACTTTTATCATTTTCATTTGTCAAAAGAAGAGATTGAATAAAGTCATTATAAAACCGCCGAGGTTCTACCCTCCGAAAAAGAGCTTTAAAGACACCCTTTTTTTTATAGGTTTCACCCTCCATTTCCTGAAGTCTCTTAATAAGGGGTTTGAAGAAATACTGGGCTACATAAGACTGATCTAAAGCAGTATAAGGCCCTCTTCGAGAATAATATTCTCCTGCACCGGCAATCCCGTCCATAAGTAGGTTAAAATGTCGCGGTTGTGTGAGTTTTCCAAGGAGAAATACATGGTCATTTTGCCAGTTGTGTTGCGTCTTGGAGGTCGGGTTAATCAAAAAGAGTGATAAAGATTTTACAATAGAGCCTTGATGGTGGTTAGCAATATCATCATAGCAATCAGAATAATAGCCAAGATGAGAGGCATAAGATAGCACAGACAACGTTAAAAATAAGCCAATTGCCACAATTCGATAAAATAAATAAGTCACCCCTATAATCCCTTTTTTTTAATTTGACTAGACTATTACCCTGTGAGTTTGTCAAAAAAAAAGGGGCTCTGAAAGCCCCTTTTGAAAAAAAATGATTTTAAGAGACTAAAGATCCTCTCCTACGACATTATCTTCATCAACGACAGCAACCTCTTCATCTTCTAACTTAAGGGCTTCAAGCCTTTCAGCTTCTTCCAATTCCCGAGCTTCCTCTTCTTCTGCTAATTTCAAAGCAAGAGCTTCCTCTTCTGCTAATTTCAAAGCAAGAGCTACTTCTTCAGCCTCAGCTTTCTTTGTAAGTGCTTTTTCTTTTGCAGCTTCAAGGGCATGCTCTTCTGAATCTGCAAGAGAGGCAAGGAAAGGAGCTACATGAGTCTCAACAGCTTCACCAAGGGATACTTCGTCTTTTATCGCTGTACTCAAATCAAAAACCACACCGCCTAAATTAAAGAGACCATTACTAGAAGCAGCATCACCTTCTCCTTTAACAAAAAAAGAATATTTTCCAATAAAACCGTCTACGTCAGAAACAACTTGCTCCACAGAACCGTTAGTCACTGTCATTTTTCGTTTTGTTTTCTCAAGAAGTCCCTCACCGGTTGTTGTATCAATAATACTAAAGGTAAAAGGCCCCGCACCAACAGTATCTACAACAGCAATCTTTGGGCCACCAACCATCTCATCCTCTACAATATCAAGCTCGTGATCACTTGCATAAGCAGGCAGAGCAAAGGCGGACACAGCAGCCACCAAAGAAACTTTTTTTAATAGGTCTGTTATTTTCATTATCTTTTCCTTTTATTTTATTAATAACTAAAAGCCTCTGAGAAAAAAGAGTTAATCTTTTTTCTAACGGACAATATTAAATTTAAGTCAAATTTAATCTATTTAATAGCAAAAAAAGTATTTTTAATATAAAGCCCTGTTTTTATTTATTTTTTTCTTCATGAAATCAAAAAATTTAAAAAAGAGCTTTTTCAACAAAAGAAAGATTTGTTTCTCTAATGCTCACAAAAACCACAAAAAAAGATTGCGATTCCCTCCATAATGTGGTTAAAGAACAGTGAAAGTTTATTTTGTGCGTCCTCCCATCCAATAAATGGCTCAAGGGATAAGAGGCGCCGCTTACCTATTGCTTAAAAGCATATTTCTTAAAGGAGATTGAAATGACAGGTTTTGTATCAGACGCGTTCCG
>DOCA01000167.1 GCA_003503995.1 Holosporales bacterium | reverse complement strand
AGGGATTTATTAGAGGGTTCTCGTGCTGATGCTCGTGGCTTAAGAGATTCATTAACAGATTCTCGTTCTGAATTAGCTGATTCTCGTTCTGAATTAGCTGATTCTCGTTCTGAATTAGCTGATTCTCGTTCTGAATTAGCTGGTTCTCATACTGAATTAGCTGATTCTCGTGCTGATGCTAGTAACTTAAGTGGTTCATTACATTCTACTATTTCTGGATTGCAAGAAGAGGTGGAAAGACTACGAGGGCACCTCGCTAGTTCTCAGATTGCAAGATCTCAGGCTGAACAAGAAAGAGATCAAGCTGGAACCTTGCAAAATGCACCACAAATTAGAGAATCCTCACTTAATACTATTCAATCATTCACGGGTTGGGTAGAAGTAATTCTTGGAGCAATTAAAGGAGAAAGAGACTCCAAAGAGTTTGATGAAAGTAAAAATTCTGAAGATTCAAATATGACAGGAAATGAAAAGGATCAAAAAGGTGAATTAAAAGCAGCTTTGGACAAAATTTCAATGCTTCAACAAGAAATTGCAGCTCAAAAAATACAAAGTGAGCTTCTTTTAGAAGAAAAAAGTGATGAAAACAAGCTGATAAGAGAACAGATAATGATTCTTCATCAAAATCATCAAGTGGAACTGGGCAATAAAGATAAGCAGTTAGGAACTGTAGAAAGCGAAGTTCATTCAACGAAAAACTATATAGCGGAGTTACACAAAACATTAAAAGCTCAAGAAATGCGTCTTGAACACATCAAAGAACTTGAGCAAAAAGTTAGAGATTTGAAGGAAAGATTAGACGTGATATTGGCGGCTTCTTGAGGCTGTGGTGCATAACCACCAGATAATGCCTAAAAAGTATTATAACGGTCCCTATGAGAAAGAGTCGTTTAAGCAAGTACAAGCAAGAGAAATTAATTAAGCATTTTGTGGCAGGAACCACGGCGCGATGCGCAGCCTCTCTTGTGGGTGTTAATTTCAAAACTGGCGTCTATTATTATCAAAGATTAAGAGAGCTTATCGCCCACCACACAGAGCAGGAAGCACAATTAATCTTTGATGGTGAGGTAGAAGTTGACGAGAGCTATTTTGGTGGCGCACGTAAGGGACAACGAGGTCGCGGAGCAGCTGGTAAAGTACCTGTTTTGGCTTACTTAAGGGGGTGGTAAGGTTTATACAACCATCATTCCTGATGCAAAAGGAGACACGCTGCTTCCAATAATTCAGGACAGAGTCGTGCCCGATAGCATCGTTTATAGCGACTGCTGGCCGGCTTATAATGTTTTAGATACGTCTGGTTTTAAGCATTTTAGAATTAACCATTCAAAACTATTTGCTGACCGCAAAAACCATATCAACGGTATTGAAAATTTTTGGAACCAAGCCAAGAGACATTTAAGGAAATTTAATGGTATCCCAAAAGAGAATTTTCACCTATTTTTGAAGGAATGCGAGTGGCATTTTAACAACAGTGAACCCAAAGAGCAGCTATCCCAATTAAAACAATGGGTTAAAATGAATTTAACCTAGTTATCTGGTACAGCCCCTAAGATATAATCTGAATTTTTAAAAATACGCTTAATATTCAACGATATGCCTCCCAACGAATTACATCGTGGCAGGTTGTTCTTAAGATATCAATTAAAAAAATGGATTAGAAAAAACATCTGGTAGGAAAGACCCCAAATTCTTTCACGTGCTTCCGATATGCTTCCGGATGCTTTTTGATGCCTTCTCCTAAAACGCTTGAAGTCTTGAAAAAGTGGCTCCCCGGGACGGGCTCGAACCGCCGACCCAATGATTAACAGTCATTTGCTCTACCAACTGAGCTACCGGGGAATAAAGTATCCCTTAAAAACTTATGTCTTCAGGGACTTGGTATGAGATCTTAATAGCAAAATCTTAAGCCTTTGGAAAGAGGTTTTTTTTAAGTTTGGAGGCCGGGACCGGAATCGAACCGACGTCCAAGGATTTGCAGTCCTCTGCATAACCACTCTGCCACCCGGCCAAACTTAGATACCCCTCAAGGGCATATCTGAAACTAACCATTTCAAGGGTTTTCGTCAATGTCCTTTTTCTGCTTTTTTCGACGGTAATAAAGATAAACGCCAATGGATGCCAAAAGGATCAAAATGCCAGAAACCGTATACTTTTGGAATTTAATAGCCTGAGAAATAGCATAGTCAATCTCATCGGCAAAGAAATAGCCCAGCAAGTACCCGGCAGAACAGCTCAGAACAGCCCAAATGGCTGCCGCAATCACATTTAAAATGGCAAAACGCTTAACAGAAATACCACTTGCCCCAATAACAAAAGGACTCACCGTACGAATACCATAGATAAAACGAAACCCAAGGATAAACCAAATATGGTAGCGATGAAGCAAGGCAAAGGCTTTATGGGCTTTATCCCTTAAGGACGGCTTACGCTCTAGCATGCCTGGTCCATAAATGCGCCCCAAAAAGAAAAGAAGCTGATCGGCAAACAAAGATCCTGAAAAAGAAATCAAAATAATCAAGGGAAAGGATAAATAGCCCTTAAAGGAAAAGAAACCCGCCGTTAGAACAACAGACTCTCCCTCAACAAAGGATCCCAATAACAAAACGAAATAACCCACGGTTGGGCCATACTCCATAAGTAATTCTTCCACGCGACTCTCATGTCTTAATTTTCTGATTCATCTGTAGCGATTTTACGGCAAAAAGGCAACTTTATAAAGAAAAGTGTTCTTTTTTCAACTTTTTTTCATTTTTTTAAAAAAAGACTTGACGTTACCCCTTACAGGATATATATAATAATTAATTTAGCTCGCAAAGAGTTAGGTTACTTCATACACATAGTCCCCTCCTTGGAAAAACCTCTCTTTATTGAGAGGTTTTTCTTTGGGCTTTTTTAAAGAGACTATAAGCAACCATCGCCACGGCTTTTTTAAGCTGCAGAAAGCTTCTTTTGAGGAAATAGGGAATACCTCTGAGACGTTAAGAAAGCCTCCAACTCAGACGCATCCATAACAGCCGTAGAATGCAACATAGGTGTATGAATTCCCACCTTCTCTCTTATCCTCCCCCTCCACATCCCTAGTGATTGGCCATCAAAGCATGATCAACAACTACAGAATAATGGGGATCTTTTTCTTTGTTGCAAATAATGGTGATTCCTTTGCGATCCAAGAGCTTAATACAATCTTGACTTAACCCCTTAAGCCTTAGGTCTTTTTTCAGGAAGTTGTACTTAAAAGCCATAATTTTTATTGCTTCAAGAGCAGAGTGATCCCAGACACGGCTCTCTGAAAAATCAATCACATTATGCTCAGGATCTTCTTTGGGTGTGAAGAGCTCTTTAAAACTAGCAATAGAGCCAAAGAAAAGCGGCCCCCTTACCTTATAAGTCTTAAGGTCCTTGTCTTCATCATAGGTTACTGTCGCATAGATATGCTTTGCGCTCTGCCACACATAGGATAGGGCAGAAAAAATAACACCAATCAAAACAGCAATGGCAAGATCATAGGCAACGGTAATGGCAGATACCAGAACAATAATAAAGGCATCATTTTTCGGTATTTTGGTCATTACACGCAAGGAGGACCAAGCAAAAGTCCCGATAACGACCATAAACATAACACCCACAAGGGCAGCAATGGGGATGCGCTCAATAACAGGAGCTGCGACAACAATAAAGAAGATAAGGAAAAAAGCTGCTGCAATACCAGAAAGACGTTTCCTTGCCCCAGAGCTTATATTAATCATACTTTGCCCAATC
>DOCA01000068.1 GCA_003503995.1 Holosporales bacterium | reverse complement strand
AATTATCACAAAGAAATTAACAAAAGGTCAAAGAAGAGCTTTCTATTGGGCTTCTTGCACAAAAGGGGTAAAATCCTTTCACGTAGATAAGAAAAATTGAGAGGGAGAAAGTAAGGTTGTTTAGTATGAAAAAATTTTTAGTCATTCTTTTGTTTGCTCCAACTGTTTTAAGCTCATATTCAGAGGAATAAAACCAAGCCGCTATTATCCAAGATATCGCAAAAAAGAGACTCGTAGGCAAATTGTAAAAATATCTAAAGATAACCGGCTTTGAGGTCTAAAAACACCTTAAATCTAAGGTAAATCAAGAAATAAAAACAAACATCCACGGGGCAAGCTCCGCGGTATCACCTTTGCCTGAACAGACACCGCGCTTCTTCCAGGTCTTATTTCCAACACAACCCTGGAAGGAACAGTCTCTGCATAATAGCTAAGCGTAGCAGCTTTGCAGCCCTGGCAGAAAGAGGAATAAAGACTCGGCCTATAATGATTTAGATTTTGCCCCTGCAAATGACCGGAGGCACAAGCGACGACGGCTATAGTCGGTTCAATAGAGTTCCAGTCTAGGCGCCAGCGACGACGACTATATTGCATAGTTTAGGAGTGCAGGAACGACGTCTGGGATTTTATTGAATCGACTATATATTTCATAGCTTAGGAGCGCAGGAACAAACGGTCAGTGCAAAGATAATTTACTATATCAAGAAAGGCACAGGCCAAGTCTTAATACAGAGCCTCTTCTAAAGGCAGGTTAACAATGGTATCATGGGACGGTATGTAGAAAAAAAATTGTGTCAATTTGATGCCCAAAAATCCTTATTCAGCGCCACCACATGACAAAGCAAACCCTTTAGCCCTCTTGCCTTTGTTGCTTTTTCTGGCAATTTTTGTAGGCAGCGGTATTTATTTCTCCCTACAAGGTGTGCCACAGGCTTTTTATCAAATCTCTCCTAATGTCGCTATTTTGCCTGCTATTACCCTGGCGCTTATTCTTGGCTCAGGAAAACTAAGCGCTCGTATGGATAGCTTTCTGGAAGGTGTTCGAGATCCAAACATTATCATCATGTGCCTCATCTACCTGTTGGCTGGCGCTTTTGCAACCACGACCCAAGGCATTGGCAGCATCGATGCTACAGTGAATTGGGGACTCTCTATCCTTCCGACGCCTTTTTTATTGCCAGGCCTCTTTATCATTGCCGCTTTCATGGCAACGGCTATGGGAACATCCATGGGCGTTATCGCAACCGTTGCCCCTCTTGCTTTGGGGCTCTCTTCCCAAACAGGGCTGAACTGTAGTTGGTGCATGGGGGCTGTTGTCAGCGGGGCAATGTTTGGGGATAACCTCTCTCTTATTTCCGATACCACCATTGCGTCGGTCAATACTCAAGGGGCGAAATTTAAAGAAAAGTTCATACTGAACGCTGTTTTTGCTATTCCAGCAATGATTGTCACCATTTTGATTTTCTATGTGGTTTCAACCCCTTCAGGAGATTTTGAGATTGCCTCTTACGACTGGGTTAAAATCATCCCCTATTTTGTCATTCTAGCCCTTGCCCTTGCGGGTTTGAATGTACTTGTTGTGCTTGTTATTGGCATTGTTGTTGCAGGGTTTGTGGGCCTAGCCACAGCGGATACCTATTCCCTTGTGATGTTTTCAAAACACATTGCCAACGGCTTTGCCTCTATGCAAGAAATTCTTATCCTCTCTCTTCTTGTGGGAGGCCTCAGCTATTTGACCAACAAGCAAGGAGGTCTTGAATTTTTGATTCACTATATCGAAAAGATGGCCTTGAAATTACGCAATAAAAAAGAAAGTCCTCGCATTGGTGAGATGAGTATTTCGGCCATTTCAAGCCTCGCTGATATCTGTACGGCCAATAACACAGTCGCCATCATTCTATCCGGTGGTATTGCCAAAAAGCTTGCTAAAAAACACGGCGTAAGCCCCGAACGCAGTGCCTGCTTGATTGATATCTTTACCTGTGCCTTCCAAGGCCTATTGCCCTATAGCGCCCAGATTTTGTTGGCAAGTTCTATTTCTGGACTTTCTCCCCTTGCCATTATGACTCATGTTATATACTCTCCACTCTTAGCGTTTAGTGCCATATTGGGAATTATCTTTAAGTGGCCACAATTTAAATCAAAATAGGGCGTTTTTCTATGAAATACAGGACAACTTTTACTCTTTTAGTAGCTATTTTTACAACACAAGCATTTTCCTCAAAGTGCGAGCTCAAAGAGTGGGAGCTTGATGATTCCCCATTACCTCCCTCGCCTATCATTACATATTTAGAGTCAGTATTTTCCCATTCAGATTCCGAAGAGTTTTCCTCTAGTATAACCCCTGATAAAGCCCGTAGAGTTCTTAAACGCTACAACCTCGCCTTTGTCTGGGGAGATGGGAAGCTATATGAGCGCCCAAGTGAGATATTCTTTCATGTTTCTGAATTTAATCATTCTGGTGCTCTCTTTTTAACTAAATCTATGGAAATCCTTTCTGAAGAAATCTCTGAAAAGTTACGAAAACTCTCAAGTCTTCGTCGCAAGTTAAAAAAAGAAACTGATAAAAATCAATGCCGTCACACAAAAAGATTAATTTCTCGCCACAAGCTAAAGCTCACTGCCCTTTATAAATCACTAGGAGAAGAAATCGAAGGTTTTAAAGACGAAAGCATTTGTCTTTTAGGGGGATTGATAGCAGCAGGTGAAAAAGCCGAAGCCGCCGAAAGGGAGAAAAGAATGAGAGAGGTCAAAGAAGCTGGAAAAGCTAAAGTGGCCAAAAGAGCTGGAAGAAGCTAGAAGAGAGAGCCGTAGTGTTGGCCACCTGACTGTTCGGCTTCCAAACAAACCCCTAGGGCGCTTGAAGAAAGACTCGTAAAAGATAATTCAGCTTGCTTTTCATCAAGCAATAAATGGGTCAAATAACTTTGCACACTGTGAGGAGTCACTTCTTTATCAGAGAGCTCTCCCAAAAGGGCCCGTTTATTTTCTGTTTTTAAGGCCACCAGGTCACCTGTCAGTTCAAAAGAAAAACGAAGGCTTTCTCTTTCTGGGGAAGGCTCTATTGAAATTTTAAAGTTTCCGCCATAGGGGGCGCACTCCACCATAATTCCCACAACATTCACCAGAAGACGTGCATGATCTTGCAAGATATTCAGCTTTTCTTCAGACACATCGCAGTGCCAATGGAGCTTAGTTTTATAAGTCTCTAAGTACTCGTACAAAAGCTTTTCAAGTTTTTCAGGACAGTTCAAAATGCTAGAGGTGCTATAACCGAAGGCAGCCCGATAATAAACCAAACGTTGAGACGCATTTTGAGCACTATGTGACGTAAGAGAGAGAAGTTCAGGATCAATATCATCACCAGATTCACCAATGATTTCAAGACCTGTCGAGATGGCACCAACCGGTGTGATTAAATCATGGCAAAGCCGCGAACACATTAACTGGGCAAGCTTTAAAGGGTCCATGAATTTCTCCTTCCTGTTGGGTTTCGCTATGGAAAACACCACATGCTATCAGACTTAGAGCCCCTTGTAAAACAAGGATTCCTTCACACAAAAAAGAAATAAAAGTACAAATAAAAAGAAATTAAATCAATATTTAAACTGTTTTTATTTACAGGGACATTCAATACTGATACTCATACAAATAAGTAAAAATAGGATACTATTTATGAAAAACACTTTTAAATTAGCACTCCTTACTATTACTCTTTCAGCCTTTACAGCTCAAAGCTGTGAGTATGATTCTGAAGAACAGCTTATAAAAGAAACTCCCAAAATGATCACGAATACAATGGAAGGGATTTCTAAGGAAAATCAAGCTGCTGAACTTAAGTTCCTTAATCGAGGTATGGTAGCATTTTCGGCAGGAAAATTCTTTAATGCTCTTAATCATTTTCAGAAAGCCCTTGGAGATTACGGCTCCCCCCTTGGTTATTTCTATGCCTCATTCTTAGAAACAGATCGGGAAACAAAATTGCGTTATTTACACATTGCTCGAAACGCTGAAAATTATGGAGCCTTACCAAAAGGTACACTCTACGACCACAACACTTGGGTTAAGGGAATTTTTGAAGCAAAAGCTGAAAAAGCTAAATAGAGCCCACTTCTTTTGAAGCTAGCTCTCTAAAGCCTTGCTGCTAATGAGGCTTCAAGGAAATCATCAATCTCACCGTCGAGAACAGCGGTGGGATTGCTTTTTTCAACGTTCGTGCGTAAATCTTTGACCATTTGATAAGGGTGCAAAACGTAGGATCTAATTTGGTGCCCCCAACCGATCTCGCTTTTAACGGCATTGGCGGCTTGAGCATCTTCTTCTCGGCGACGCATTTCAACTTCAAACAAACGCGCCCGTAGCATGGACATAGCTTCGGCCTTATTCTTATGCTGAGAGCGCTGGTTTTGACATTGCACCACAACCCCCGTTGGCATATGGGTAATACGAACAGCACTTTCCGTGGTGTTCACATGTTGCCCTCCTGCCCCCGACGCACGGTAGGTATCAATACGTAAATCTTTTTCTTCGATATCAATATCGATAGAATCATCAATAACGGGGTAAATAGAGACCGATGCAAAACTTGTATGACGTCTGGCATTGGAATCAAAGGGCGAAATACGCACCAAACGATGAATGCCGCTTTCTGTTTTTAACCAACCATAAGCTTGGTGGCCAATAACTTTAAAAGTTGAGGACTTTATGCCAGCTTCATCTCCTGAAACTTCAGACATCCACTCAATTTTATAGTCATTTCTCTCAGCCCACCGCACATACATACGCTGAATCATCAACGCCCAATCCTGCGCTTCTGTTCCCCCTGCTCCCGCATGGATTTCTAAAAAACAATCATTTTTATCGGCTTCCCCCGAGAGCAAACTCTCAAGGCGCAAGCGTTCTCCGCGTTTTGCAAGCTTTTCTAAAAGGCGCTCTCCTTCAACAATAGAGTCCTTATCTTCCTCCACCTCCCCCAATTCAATCAAAGTAACTGAATCCTCAAGCTCTTGCTCAACCTCGGCAATACGCTCAAAAGACGTCTTGAGAATATCCCTCTCTTGCATGGTCTTTTGAGCTTTTTCTTGGTCAGACCAAAGGGCTGGGTCTTCTGCTAAGGCATCTAACTCTTTAAGGCGTTTAAGGGCAACGTCATAGTCAAAGATGCCTCCTTAGAACTGAAATGACTTGGGTCACATCGTCCTTGAGCTTGATCATTTCAGCGCGCATTTTCGTGTCCTTTAAAATTTCTCTACAGAATAACAACTCGCCTCGATAATTCAAGATCTATATATTCTGATGCTCTGTGGTATACTATTCCTTAGATATACATAAAAAAAGTAGATCCGATCACTCATGAACATTATTATTTGCGGCGCTGGACAAGTTGGTTTTAACCTTGCAAAATACCTTGCAGGACGCAATCACAACATCACTGTGATAGACGTGGATCAAAATCTGATCACACAAATTAATGACCGCTTGGATGTAAAGGCTGTTTGTGGGCACGCTTCTCACCCCGATGTCTTAAAGCGCGCTGGTGTCGAAAATACAGATATGATTATCGCCCTCACCCATGCCGATGAAGTCAATATGGTTGCCTGCCAAATTGCTCACAGTATTTATGATGTTCCTAAAAAAATTGCTCGTATTCGCAGTCAATCCTATCTGAACGTTTCAGGTAAAGGCCTTTTCACCGATGATAATATGCCCATCGACTATATTATCTCTCCTGAAAACGAGGTTGCCCATACTGTTTCTCGAGGTCTTGCAGTTCCAGGCGCTCTTGATATAACCCCTCTGGCCAATAATCGTATCGCTCTTTTAGGCGTTCGCTGTACCGTTGATACACCCATTGTAAATACACCGATCACACACATCCCTAGCCTTTTTCCAGAGGTTGATTTCACCATTGTAGGTATTTCAAGGGGCGACATTAAAATTGTCCCAAAGCCAACGGAAGTCCTCATGCCTGGAGACGAGGTCTATTATATTGTTGACCAAGAACGCATTGACCAATCTTTGAATGCTTTTGGCCATCACGGTGACACAACCAAACGCCTTGTGATTTTGGGCGGGGGCAACATTGGCCTTTTCTTAGCGCAAGAAGTCGAAGCACACTACCCTCATATTCGTATCCACATCATTGAGCGTTCTCCCGAGCGCGCAGCCTACATTGCTCAGAAACTAAGCCGCACAATTATTTTGAATGGGGATGCCCTTGAGGGTGAAATGCTCTTAGAAGCTGGGGTCCAAAGTGCTGACACCGTTGTTGCCGTGACCGAAGATGATCGCGTAAATACCTTAGCAACGGTTTTAGCAAAGCGTTTGGGGTCGAAAAAAACCATGTGCCTTGCCAACAAAACTTCCTTTGCAAACCTTGTGATTTCCCTTGGCGTTGATGCCGTCATCAGCCCCAGAGTTGTAACAGTTTCTAAAATTATGCAATACATCCGGAAGGGCAATGTGCACTCTGTACACTCCCTTGGAGAAAGCTTTGGGGAAGTCATCGACGTTGATGCCTCAAGCGCAAGCACCCTCGTTGGCAAAACCATCCAAGACCTTTATGAAAACCACAAAATACTCATAGCGGCTCTCATCCGTGACAACCAAGTCACTATTCCCCGTCAAAGCAGTACCATTCGTCTTGAAGACCGCGTTATCTTGATGCTCGCTCCTGAACAAGCCAAGCGCTCTGAGGATCTTCTTGGCATCGATTAAGTTCCTTTTTCCTTTAGATTTTTTCTAAGAAATGCTATTTTAGAGATGGAAATAATAACAAAGGAAGGCTTTAAAAATGCACGATGAAAAACATGATCTTGCCCACGAACTCCCTGAATACAAAGATAAAATCCATGCGATGAAAGAGAGCAACGCTCATTTCAGAAAGGTTTTTGAAGACTATCACGTTCTGACAAAAGATATCCATCAACTAGAAGCCAAAAATGTTCCTGTAACTGACGAACATTTTGAAGGCCTGAAGAAAAAGCGTCTCAACTGTAAAGATGAATTGTATACGATGTTAAAAGCCGCTTAGGTTTCTAAGATCAACAATACTGTTTTAATGAAATGTTTCCAAAAGAGCCCTCTTAAACAGGAGGCTCTTTTTTTATGGAAAAATATACATCAACCTGTTCACTCTTTCTTAATAAAGTCTTATTAGCTTGGTGAGAAAAATGGGGGCAATCCTATCTAACATAAACCACGGAGAATCTCATTATGACGTCTTTAAAAACAATAATACTTTGTCTCCTTTTAGGGCTCTCTTTGAGCGCACAGCCTGTTTCTGCTTCTGCCAACCCAACACGATCAAAACCCGGAAAAGCCTTAAGTGATATCCAAATAACAACAGCCGATCTCTTCGCCAAAGACGGCAAAGCAAATTTAGAAAAAAGCTTAAAAGAGCATCCCGATGAAGAAGTCGTCTTAACGATTACAGAAGAATCTGTAAAAGCAGGTATGTTTACATTACACAAAAATGATATCCCCTCAAACCTTAAACACCTTGTCATTCGTGATCCTGATAATTTGGTTAAAAACATTGGCAATAACTTTCTTCGGCGTAATAGTAACATTGTTACTTTTAAAGCTATTGAGTTTCAAAGCCTTAAAGCTATTAGTGATGGCTTCCTCGCTGTTTGTATGAACTTGACTCACTTTGACAGCTCGGGCTTCACAGCCCTTGAAACCATTGGACGTGAATTCCTCTTTGCCTGTCACGGAATAACTCACTTTGATAGCTCAGGGTTCATAGCCGTTAAAACCATTGGTGATGAATTCCTCGATAGTTGTACTGCCTTGACTCACTTTGATAGCTCAGGATTCATAGTCCTTGAAACCATTGGTAATGACTTCCTTTTGGGCTGTACGGGGCTGATTAGTTTTGATAGTTCAGGATTCAAAGCCCTTAAAACCATTGGTAATCGCTTCCTTTTTGGGAGATATAGCTAAAAGTTGT
>DOCA01000157.1 GCA_003503995.1 Holosporales bacterium | reverse complement strand
AAGAACCCCCAAAAGTGTTAGTTCAGACTTAAGCCTACTTTCCAGAAGTGTTGTTTTAGGTGTTTATCAAGGGCATCAACCATATTTATCATATCAATTTCACCTTTCGCTCTGGACCATTCTGCATGTGACCTCTTAGCCACACCAAAGCCTCTTCGATAACATCGGAGCGTTTTCTGATAAAATGGTCCATATCATCAACTTTAATATAGGTGATATCCATAGAGGCTTCTTTCGCCTTTTGAACAAATTCATCGGCAAAGCGCGCGCCAGAGTCCTTTGCGCCTGCAACAACAAGAAAAGGCGTGTTAATTTCAGAGTACTGAGGTAATGGATAAGACAGTGTATCAGCATGATATAAATAGCTCATACCGCAGAATTCTTTATCATATGCCGTGGGATCTAATAAAACATTCTCAACACTTTGGTTAAATTCTTCTCGGGTTCTAGTCCCTTCAGGGAGCTCCTCATCCATCGCTTCAAGAAAAGACCACATTTCATCGCGCCAGTCCTCAGCGCCAGAGCCACACCAACTCATTGTAGCCAACACAGAGTCTTGATTTTGTTCCGTCAAACTGGTCACAATAGGACCACCCTCAGATACACCAACCAAAATAAATTTTCCATTCCAGCCTATGGGTGGATGGGCCTTTATGGCGTTGATAACTTGTTGATGATCTTTCAAGCGCTGTGTTCTAGTATAATTGGCCATGAAAACATCTCGATCAATATCATGACCATCCACCCCCCATTGCTCTAGGGTTATCATGGCAGATCCTATATCTAAAAATTCTTTTACAAAATAACGATGTACATGGATAATTGTTCCAGCATTTTCTTTTTGGGACGAGCCACCACAAAAGATCGTAATCGGATAAGTACCATCAATTGCAGGCTTACTTAAATAGTAAATGATGTCAGGAGAAGAATTCCCCTCCCGCGTCGTTGTAAAACGAGAAGCTTTTGGGATCGCATAAGTAGATGTTTCTAGCTCCTCATAGGTCTGAAATTTATAGGGTGTGATTTCATCCTTATGCGAATCGCAAGCTGATATATCGCTGTGATAAAACACACATAAAATTGCAAAAAATGCTGTGGTGGACTTCATTATCTTTCTCATTTAGGCTACTTTCCAGAAGTGTTGTTTTAAGTGTTTTTCAAGGGCATCAACCATATTTAGCATATCAATTTCACCATTATTTTTTTTAAAGTTATACTTTCCAGTGAAGGCTATATGTATCCAAGAAATAGGAGAAATTCTGGCAAACTTGTCAATAATTTCTTGGGAAACATCCTCTCTCAGCATTTTTTCATAAATGGAATTCAAAATAATGCTATTGTAGGCAATAATACAATTTGCCACAAGTCTTACAGCATGTGCACTGACTTGATTATCTATTATTTTTTTACCCTTAAACACCCCTCTATATATCTTCCTGATGAGACCCTGTAACTGATGGTACGCTTCCGTTCTGTTTCTAGCTGTCCGTATCGCTTTTCTGAGGGGCATACTATCTATCAAATTCAATACATGTGCGCTTTTAAACACATTATTATACTCAAACAACGCCTTTTTTAATTTTGCATAACGGGCATGAGAATTTAATTTTTTGATAATATTACTCTGCGTATTTTCTTGCAGAAGCAGAGAGAGCAATACTCGCAATATCCCTCTTTTTTCCTCTTGAATAAGAGCCTTATTGATTACTCCCTTTGGTCGAATTATTCCACTATAATTATCAACTGATTTAGATGAATATAAGTTGTTTGCAGCCTCTTTAATATCTTTTATACTGGGAACATAATCAACGTCTATAGAATCCAAAACAACAAAGTTCAGTTTATTTATAGAATGATTGTCACCTGTTACAAAATTTATATCAATGTCCGTTCTATTGCCACAGATTATGTCATAAAGGGAGTGTCCTTCATACTCGTTAAGTCCTATATTCTTTGCATTAACGGCCACAAAGTTTGCAACAAGCGTATATACAGAAAGCCCAGGAGATTTGCCAAGATATTTTTTTGAATACCTTGACTGAATTGTACTTTCACTGGTGGGGAGTTTTTGTCCATCAGCATCCGCTAATAAATTATCATCCATTAAATTCCATATTGTGAAAATAGGTAATGAATGAATAAGGTTGCCTACAGCATCATTCGCGGCACGCAATGTCTCTACACGCATAAAATCTTCTTGTGTTGAACGTATAAGGTTGAAATTGAGATCAGACATTTCAGCCATTTTTTCTGTGCCTATTCCAAAGGCATCCGACAAAATACAGGCGTTGATTGCCAGTTTAACCGGGACTTTCTTTTTATTGTAACGGGTTTTCATGTGGGTGAAGGCAGGCCACATATCAATGTAATCCCCTATGTGCATCATGATATTTGGTATTTCCACTTGGGATAAGGTTTTAAAAAAAGCGTCATCAAGCTTATCTTTACTATCGTAACCTAAGCTCCAATTTTGCTCACCTGTTTTTGTGTTTCTAATGTTAAATCCTGGGTTTTCACCAAGACTAATCCTCTTGGTGGTATTCTCCCATGCACCATCCAATGCCATGAGAGCTTCATCTAAACGTTCATCACAATATGATGGGAGATTAGGGTAACCAAATTCATTAGCTATTTTTTCAGCCTCATCAACCCGTTCATTACTAATTAAATCTTGGTCTATGTCACAATAAGAAACACTTTCATTGCAACATAAAAGTCCCTTATCTAAACGATGAAACATTTTCTGATAAACAAAAAACTCAAACAAATGCGGGTCTACCTGTACATCACTTGGGTTTTGCTTCAAATAAGGCATCATTGTCTTAGATATAGTGCCCTCTAAATCCTTTGGTAGTTTGAATGTCGATGGACTCCCCCCACAACCATAGTGATTCTTTATTAAGTTTATAAGGGCCATAATATCGCTTTTTTCTTTATAAAACACAAATGGAACGGCCAATAGAATAGGACGAAGATAAAGCGCAAAAAGACGCGATGATTTTAAATAATATTCCTTTTTAGCTGTTTTTTTATCAAAAGTATTGCCGTCTAGAATTTGTGCAAGGATGGAGAACTGCTCTTTAGGCAAGAGCTTATAAGCCTCTTGGTTTAACTCATCGTGGTTTAGATCACTCTTGCGATTTGGAAACCATTTTAAAAACCGCGATAATTTAGGAAAATCGACAATTAAACCAAAATTGTGGTCTGCCATTGCCTTTTCGGAATAACTTTTAGCAGCATCTATTGTGGCTCTTGTGTGATACATAAAGCTTGTGATGAGGTTATCTGTGATTTGTTGATATCGGTGATATATGAAACAAATTGTTTGTAACCATTGTTGCGCAGTGCTTAACCGCCTCATTCTAGAGGCAGAATACTGCTCAGCCAAATCAGCATAGTAGAGAATTGCATTTCTAGACAATTTCAGAGTTGGAATGAAAGTCTTTGAAAATTCATATAAACCTACAATACTCAAGGCCTTGTCAATTTCAGTTTTAATCGCAGTATACTTAAAGTTTTTTTGGTCAGATCGTATGATATTTAATTTGCTAATCCCGTCCTCACGTGCGATCAATTCTGACAATTCTTTTTGTTGGGAATGAGGGATCAATTTTACCAGCTGGCTAAGCCTCGCGTTTTCTTTTGAGAAGGCTTGAGTAAAGAGGTCTTGTAAAGTGCGATAAGATGGAATAATTATTTTTTGGTTATCGAGATATGCCAATAATTGGCGTAAAGTATCATGACCTTTAGGATAATATCGCAATAGTTCAAAGAGGTGAGTTTTTATTAGATCGGATTGCCCAGTGAAATCTTTATAATCAAACAGGTGGAGAATAACCTTTTTTTGCATATTTAGACCTTGGCGGGTAATGCTTCCTATCAATACGGTGTCATCACTTTTGAAAAATTTAGATTTAATATACTCAACATCAGACCGCACATCTTCAAAAGCAAAATTAAAAAATTGATGTCTAGCTTTGAAATAAGCAAGCTGCAAGATAAAAGAAACCTTGGTTTTCATCGTTGCATAATGACTCAATGCCTCGATTTCCATTTGATCCATTGAAAAATAAAGTTCACGTTCATCTGAATTGAAATCTGGCCGTGCGTAAAGGTTTTCAATTTCTGATTCAGAGAGGAGATAAAGGCGCTTTATATTAGTCATGCTCAGTTCAAAAAAACGAGGGTTTAGCTGAACTGATTGGTTCAGGTGTCTGAGGTGGATTATACGCCAATTTCTGGTAAGATAAAGTGGTTCAGTTAATCTTGGTTCAAATAATTGTTTTCGAGCCCCTAAAATGGACTATAAAAATATGAAAATAGGATATGCCCGTGTTTCAACAAAAGATCAATCACTCTCAATGCAAGTTGACGCTTTAAAAAAAGCCAACTGCGATCAAATACATGAAGAAGTCGCGAGTGGTGCTAAAACAGAAAGGCCCGTTCTTGATGAAATTATTAGAAACTTAAGGGAAGGTGATACATTAGTAATATGGAAGTTGGATCGCTTAGGAAGAAACCTAGCGCATTTAATTCATCTGACAAGTAAGCTTATAGAAAAAAAGGTGGGTTTAATTAGTTTGAACGATCCCATTGATACTACCACCGCCCAAGGTCGATTAATTTTTGGTATTTTTGCATCATTGGCTGAATTTGAGCGGGAGTTAATACGTGAACGCACGCAAGCTGGTTTAAATTCAGCACGCATGAGAGGGCGTAAGGGGGGTAGGCCAAAAGGGATGTCTCCATCAGCGATAGAAAAAGCTGCCATAGCCGAAGCTCTGTATAAAAATGGGAGTATCTCTGTGAAGAAAATAGCAGAGCAATTAGGAATTTCGAAAACTACTTTATACTTATATCTCAGGCATCGTAACGTGCCTATTGGCGAAAAAGTATCGGACGGCTTAGGTGATTTAATTCAAAACTAACACTTTTGGGGGTTCTTCCACAGCAATGTCATTCGGTTAAGAGTA
>DOCA01000212.1 GCA_003503995.1 Holosporales bacterium | reverse complement strand
CTAACAACCAGGACCACCTCAATAATTATGAAGTATTTATATATGCCGATGTCGGTATTATTAGTGTCTCTATCTGGGCATAACGCTAGCGCTAATGTTGACAATTCTGATGATATTGACGCAAAAGCATTTACAAAAAAATTAAGAAGAGATATTACGCACTATGATTTTGAGATTAGTATTTTCTCTGAAGATGGCGTGAGTTTCGCTCCTAAGATCCTTGAAAAAATTGGAGATCAGGATGTTGCAGGCGCCCTAAGAGAGTTAAAAAGCCCAAGGGGTAAAAAGCAGTTTAGTCGTCAGTATTCAGAAGATACGGGCCAGAAGCCACACGTGCTACGCTCAAAAAAAACTGTTAATTTCTTTAAGAAAATGAAAGTAAAATTCTTCTATGATCTGGCCAAAGCCAAATCATATAAAGCACAAAAAGATTGTTTTAAATTTGTTCTGCGTTTGCAAGGCGATGCTGCTAAGTAGTTTTTAGGAACTTTCAGACTCATAAAGGCCCTCTTGAAAGAGGGCTTTTTTTTTAGACTCAAATGCTATTTTAAAAGAATATGATATACCTATATCGTAAACGTAATAATAAGGATATAAAAATGAAATTCCAAAATAAACGATCGCTTCCTGCCTTGTTCTCATTTTTAGTGTTGTTGATGTGGAGCAACATTTTGTTTGCGTCGAGGTTAATAAAGCTGGAGGTGACGAATGAAGAGATTGATGAAGCAACGACTCTTCACATAAAATTCTACAATGGTAAGGCAGGTGAAAAACAGGAAGAAGCTTCTTTTGAGTTGGCAGCCGTTTCAGTTCAACCAGAGACAGTTCATTTCTATATTAATTCATCGAAGCTTTCTCGAATTGAGTTGTCCTTGTTTTTTGAAGAGGATCGACACAGGACAGCCTTGTTTTTTGCACAAGATCTGAAATTTATCCCCCTTGAAAAGCTAAGTATTTCATTGTTTTCTAATCGTATTGATGCTGATGTAACTTATAATTTACCCCCTATATGGAAGCCTGAAGACTCATCTAAGAAATGACGATGTTTGGAATGTTTTCTTTATCCATTTGAAAGTTTAATCCAAACGGGGGCGTGATCTGAAGGGCGTTGTTCGCTTCGGGTTTCAGGATCAATGCCTGCATCTTGTAAGAGATCGGCTGCTTTGGGCGATAAAAGTAAATGGTCAATGCGGTAGCCCTTATTGTTTTGATAAGAGCCAGAACGATAGTCCCACCACGAAAATTGTCCTTGGCTTTCGGGAAGAGTGTCGGGGTATTTTAAGCGAAACCCATCGATAAAACCAGTATTATAAAGCGATCTCATAGTTTCTCGTTCTTGAAGGGAGCAGAGAATGCGTTCCCCTTTAAAGCGCTCTGGAGAGTGGCCGTCGCTCACAAAGGGCGCAATATTGTAATCTCCGGCAATGACAAGGGGTTCGTTTTGCACGAGAAGGTCTTCGCCGTGTTTTCTTAAGGCTTTTAAGAATTTCATCTTATAAGCGAATTTATCGCTGCCAACCTCTTGGCCATTGGGGACGTAAACACTGGCCACCCGCACACCGTCCACAAAGGCCTCAATATAGCGGGCTTGCTCATCTTCTTGGAAAGTAGGGAGGCCATAAACGATATCTTCAACGGGGCTCTTTGAAAGGATAGCAACGCCATTATATGATTTTTGCCCCAGAATAGCGACATTATAGCCTAGGTCTTCAATCGCTTCTCTTGGAAAATGTTCTTCCTGGCATTTGAGCTCTTGGAGTAAAATGATATCGGGGTCGCGCTCATTGGCCCACTTTTTAAGGTGCTCGAGGCGGGTTCTAAGGGAGTTTACATTCCATGTGGCAATCGTCGTCATGGTTTTTTGTCTTTCCTTTTTTTCTTATATGGAAAATGAATTTCCGCAACCACAAGAGCTTTCTACGTTGGGATTACGCAAGGTAAAAGCAGCGCCAATGAGCTCGGTTACATAATCGAGTGTTATATTTTTAAGGAGGTCAAAGGAGACGTCATCGGTAATGATAGATATATCATCGTGGGTGAATAAGAGATCATCTTCGTTTTGAGACGGCTCAAAATCGAATTTATATTGAAAACCTGAACAGCCGCCGCTTAAAACAGAAATGCGTAGAAAAAGGTCAGCGTCGGAATTTTTCTTGGCTTCTTGTTGTTTTAAAAAACGCAGGCGCTCAAGGGCCGTGTTGGTAATAAAGAGAGTCCCGTCGATAATGCTATCGGGAGCTGCCATTCTAAAAGAATCAGACATAACTAAGAGCCTTGTAAAAAAAATCTGCAAAAGAGGTCATTCCCTGTTATATATAGCATAACACCCATCCTCTTTCAAATTTCTTGCGTATGTAAATGCGTTTTGGAGCTTTGGTTTGGCTTTTAAGGCCATGCTTTGGAGTTGAAGGGGGATAAGATGACAGAAAAGAAGTTTTTATTTGAGAGATACATGAATCCGTTTTCACTATTTTTAGAGCACAGTCGCAATATTACAAAAGCCCTTATGGATGAGGGGGTCTTGCCTGCTGATACACCTCTTGATCGTTTTGTGGTTGAGCCCCCAAAGGATATTTCACATGGTGATCTTGCAACCAACGTTGCCATGGTACTTTGTAAACCTGCAAAGCTAAACCCTCGCGCTTTGGCTGAACACTATGTGACTCATTTTAAAAAGCATAAAGATGTTGAATCCGCTGAAATAGCTGGACCTGGTTTTATTAATATTAGGCTAACCCCTGCTTTTTGGCATGGGCAACTTTCGACTCTTTTAAAAGCCGGAGAAGCTTATGGTTCTTCTGATCTTGGTCAAGGAGAAAGTGTTAACGTTGAGTATGTTTCCACCAACCCAACGGGGCCTTTGCACATTGGACATTGTCGTGTTGCTGTTGTGGGGGATGTGCTCGCCAGCCTCCTCGAAAAAGCTGGTTATAAGGTGACCCGTGAGTATTATATTAATGATGCTGGTGGGCAAGCCAATGACTTGGCGCGCTCAACCTATAAGCGTTACCTTCAAGCATTAGGTCACACTATTGAAGACCTTGGTTCCTATGGCGGTGATTACCTCATCCCCGTTGGAAAAGCGTTGGCTAAGGATGTTGGAGACAAATGGGTTGATAAGTCAGAAAGCGACTGGCTCGAAGATGTGAGAGCTTATGCTATTGAGGCTATGATGACGCTCATCAAGCACGATCTTGCGACTCTTAATATTCACCAAGATGTGTTTACATCAGAACTTGCCATTGTAAAAGCTGGCCGTGTTGAAGAAGCTATTGAGGACTTAACACAAAAAGGCTTGATTTATAAAGGTGTGCTTGAGCAACCCAAAGGGCGCGAGATAGAGGATTGGGAGCCTCGAGAACAAACCCTTTTCTGCTCGTCTCAATTCGGAGATGATGTGGATCGTGCCATTAAAAAATCCGATGGCAGTTGGACTTATTTTGCCAGCGATATGGCCTATCACCTTGATAAATTAAAACGCGGTTCGCCAAAACTTATTAATGTTTGGGGTGCTGATCATGGAGGATATGTAAAGCGTTTGTCTTCTGCTGTGGTCGCTTTAAGCGATAAGGCTGCTGAAGTTAAGTGCATTCTATGTCAAATGGTGCGCTTTATGGTAGATGGCCAAGCACTCAAAATGTCAAAGCGAGATGGAAATTTTGTGACTGTTGATGACGCCATTGAAAAAGTAGGTCTTGAGGCGATGCGCTTCTTGATGGTTTCTCGGAAAAATGATGCCTTTCTGGACTTTGACTTTGAAAAGGCTGTCGAGCAAAGCAAAGACAATCCTGTTTTTTATGTTCAATATGCTTATGCAAGGTGTCACTCTATTAAACGTCATATTATAGAGCAGTTTCCAGAACTTGATTTAAGCCCCTTTTCTTTGTCTAAAGTTTCTTTTGATGGTCTTGAGTCGGAAGAATTTTTGGCTCTTATTAAAAAACTTTCGGAGTGGCAACGCATTATTGAAATGGCGGCAAGGACTTATGAGCCTCACCGGATTACCTACTATCTTGGCGAACTTGCAGCAGAGTTCCATGGCTTATGGAACAAGGGAAAAGAAAACCTGCATTTGCGCTTTATTGATCCTGATAATCAACAGTTGACGCAAAAGCACTTTGCACTTGTGGCTGCAGTTGCTACAGTGATCGGGTCAGGTCTTAATCTCTTGGGTGTAAAGCCGCAAGAAAAAATGTAATAGGAAAAATAATAATGAATCAGTCTAATCCGTATCAATCAAATTACACAAATCCAGATCGCACGAATCCAGAAATTAACGTCGAGCGTGATGCTCTTGATTCTGTTCGCAATTTGCGCGCCACAAGTGCTTCTAAGGGAGGCTTTGCGGG
Source organism: Holosporales bacterium (assembly GCA_003503995.1). Lineage (GTDB taxonomy): Bacteria > Pseudomonadota > Alphaproteobacteria > Caedimonadales > UBA9215 > UBA9215. Next base: position 1,809 of record DOCA01000212.1, on the reverse strand, counting down.
GAAATTTAATTTATCGATGCCGGTTAAAATTAGTGCTATTGCCCTTGTGTTTGCGGGGGTTGTTTTAAGCGTTTGGACCATGAAATCTTCTCGTACTTTTATGGATGATGATGATTTACCAACCATCGCAAATGATTTTGGTGCTGATGCCTTTAAGGTTGAACCTGGGGAAGAAGATGTCATTCAAGCCCCTCATAGTGATAAAGAGTTTTATAGTGAGCTTGAGCCTGCAAAATCAAGCCATGGTAAAGAAGCTTTTCGCGCAACACCTGAAGTTCCCAGTGAACAAGTTTCGCAAGAAGCTCTTTTTGTAGAGGCTAGTAAACTTCCTGAAACTGGAGTTGCTTCTGAAGAGAATACAGAAAAAACGGTGGCTAACACTTCTGATACTTCCACAAACATGGGGGCTTCCTCTCCTGCATCTGCCCAAGAGGCGAAAGCTACAGATATTACCGTTGTTGAAGCGGTAAATGATGTTTCAGAAACGTATAAAGCACCAGCACCAACGGTGAGTAATACGCCCCGAAAAACTTTAGAAATGGCCATTGGTGAGACACAACAGCCTGTTCAAAAAACAGGTGCAACAAAAAATGTAGCTGCTCAACAAATGCCACCAAAGACTGTGGTGAAGACAACGATATCAGCGTCTTCAAAGGCAAAATCGGCTCCTTCTAAAGCGACAACCGCAACGACAGTTTCAGGTGCGAAAAGGGTATATTGGGTTCAAATTGCCTCCCTTCCAACTCAAGCAGCGGCTCAAAAAGAATGGGTACGCCTTCAAGGAAAGGCTCCTAAAATCCTTAAGGGGCAAAACTATAAGACTGTTCGTGTGGATCTTGGTAAGCCTAGGGGAATTCGTTACCGTGTTCATGTAGGACCTTTTTCAAAGGCACAAGCTGTACAGAAATGTCAGGGCTTAAAAGGGTCTAAATTGGGGTGCTTGGTTGTTAAGAAGAAATGATTGAAGTGATATTACTTTAAATGGATGTGCAAATTTTTGAAATCTTAACGAACATCTTAATTTATGGTGTGCCAGCTATTTTGGCGATTACCCTTCACGAAGCTGCCCATGGGTATGCGGCTCTTCAAAGAGGGGATGATACGGCAAAGCGAGCTGGCCGCCTTTCTTTAAATCCCTTTCGTCATGTAGACCCTTTTGGCACGGTTATCTTACCGGCTGTGCTGATTTTTACCCACGCCCCTTTTATTTTTGGATATGCAAAGCCTGTTCCTGTTAATTTTCATGCCCTAAGAAACCCACGCTTGGATATGGTTTATGTGGCTATTGCCGGCCCTGCGACTAATATTTTATTAGCTATTATTTCGGCGTTTTTATTTTATACCATTGCTTATATGCCCATTCCTCTCGCAAAACTCATGGTGCAAATGTTGGCTTTTTCTATCAATATTAATGTTCTTTTAGCGATTTTTAATATGCTTCCGATGCCTCCTCTTGATGGAGGGCGTGTTGCCGTTGGCCTTTTGCCGCCTGCTCTAGCAAGGCCTTTGGCATCCCTAGAACGTTGGGGTTTCGTGATTATTATTGGTTCTTTTATGTTACTTCCCTTTATTCTTTCCCAGGCCGGTATTCATTTTAGTTTGTTTGAGGTCTTGCTAAAAGGGCCAATGACATGGACAATAAACCTAATAGCCTCTTTGACAGGCATCACAAATCTTTAAAGGAGATCCCTTATGAGCGTTGGACCATGGCAAATTATTCTGATTGTTTTGATTATCTTATTACTATTTGGTAAGGGAAAAATCTCTAGTTTTATGGCAGACCTTGGAAAAGGGATGAAGGCTTTTAAA